>JAQBUX010000049.1 GCA_027623795.1 Chloroflexota bacterium | reverse complement strand
ACACGGAGGCATCGACGGAGCAACCCCAACCTCACGCCTGTAAATAACGTCCGTGGGAACTACATCTAGGTCAGTCGCAGTTGCCGGCGATCGAGGTACCGGCCGATATTTACGACACGGAACTGGCGAACGTCCCCGCCGGAACGAGCCCGCCCATCACGCCCGCGCCACCTGCGACCGCGGCGCCCCCCGCTCCGACCACGGCCGTGGGAACTACAACTAGTACGCTACTCGCCAGACGATCAGCTCGGGTGGCTACTGACCCTGCCGTACGAGCCTGGTCTCGACCTCCACGCGGGCGCGCCATCCGCATCCGGGATCGCGCCGCCGCGGCCGACCGAATGGGCCAACGTTGTGTTCGCGATTCTCGACGATGAGACCGGATCTCTGGTCGGCGCCGGGACGGAGCGAAAAGGCGGGCCGGAGGCGACCCAGGCCGAGTATTCCGCGCTCTTTGAGTACGGCCAGAATGTCGGCTGGTGGCGGCTCTGGGACGAACTCCGCAGCGTCCCGACGGAGGAATCCGTGCCGTCTGAACTTGTCGACCGTTTCGCCGCAGCAGCCGCAGCGCAGGCGCCGCCCACGCCAACCCCCGTTCCTTCCGCCACGACAAACAGCGCCAACTTTGCCGCCGATCCGGAGGTCGAACATGTCGTGATCGGGCGTGTGTCACGCAAGCTCGGCGACGTGAAGTTGCCCGTCCCGGACAGCGACGAGTTTGACCTGTTCAGCTACTGGGATATCAAAGTGGAGTCTTACATCGTCGGACCTGCGTCGTATCCGCGAGTGACTGTGGTGGTCGACGAGGGCCGCGCCGGCGCGGACGGCGTCAAGTTCCGCGGCGCCCGCTTTCCGGTGATCTTGTCCGGAGGAGAACGGGTGCTCGTGTTCCTGAGCCGACTGCCCGTTGGGTCCCCTCCACTCGGCAGCGCTGCGTTCGCAATACCAGCCGTACCCGGGACCGACGGGATTCATGTGATTCGTGAAGACGTTGTGGATGTCGTAAAGGACGGCAAGACGGTTGAGGTAGACCTGGAAGAATTCCTGGCGGATGTGGAGCGTCTGGCGAGGCTGGCGGGAAAACGCGTGGAACGCTCGACGCCGCTGGCGACCGCGACGCCGGCGCCGAGGCCGGCCGGTTTGCTATCGACAGCTACCGCCGCGCCACTTCAAGATGTCGCGCCCACGCCAAGCAGCCTTGCAGCGGCGGTCGCTTCCCTGCCCTCCACTGCGCGTGTCCAGCTCGCGGACGACGTTGTAGAAATAATTCCCGGGTTGGCAGGTCCGCTGCCAGCGGAGCTAGACCCGGCCGGCGGAACGCTTGTGACTATTTATCACATACCCAGCGGGTCGAGAACCTGGTTCCTTGAGCCTGGCGCGCCGGTCGGGAGGTCGTACATGACGCTGGAAGCGATCGAGGCGCTGGAAGGTGTGTTACGCGACGCTCGTCTAATGGAGAAGCTGCGCGAGCGGCTACCCGGATGATCGTCCGACGCCGCGCAAACCCGGCGATTTTGAGTGACGCCGACTCGTGGCACCACGGGTGAACCGGGCGTAGACTCCGGTTCTCGTGGGCCGGCGGATTCCGTCGCCGATTACGCAACACACGGCGATACGGAGTGGCCCGCGTACCAAAACCTCGCGTCCCGGACAGTCCCTTGTCTGAATGTCGGGGTGCGAGCACTGGCCCCAACCCGGGATCTGGACGGTGGAAATGCAACGCGCTACACGAGACGTCCTGTACTACGAGACCGGAGCTGACAACCCGGTCACGATGACGGTCAAACCGGGAGAGGTGTTCGAAGTCGAGACCCAGATGAACCGGGGTCCGGACTCGGACACGCCGTCGGTGCCCGAAGAGCTGCGGGAGTACTACAACACGGTACGCAGTGACGACCTGCCAACGGACCGCGGAAACGCTTCGTCCGGGGCAATACGCGTCGAGGGCGCTGAGCCGGGACAGGTGCTGGTCGTCCACGTCGAGAAGATCACGCCGCACGGCATCGGCTGGACCGGCTATCGCGGCAACACTGGCGCGATGCCGGGCTGGCTCGGCCATTCAAACGTCGGTCCAACTTCGAAGGTCGTCCCGATCCGTGATGGCAAGATCATCTGGAACGACAAGTTCTCGATACCGATCAGGCCGATGCTCGGTTGCGTCGGAGTGGCGCCGGCGCGGGACCGTTGGGTCAACTCGTGGGCCGGGGTCTGGGGCGGCAATTTCGACATCCAGGAAGTGACGGACGGGGCGCAGGTCCACATACCGATCCAGGTGCCGGGCGCCAACCTGCATATCGGCGACATGCACGCTCTGCAGGGCGATGGCGAGATCTGCGGCGGCGGCGGCATCGAAACCGGCGGTATCGCGCGGCTGCGTGTCGAGCTCAAGGACAAGCCCGCAAATATGACGTGGCCGCGGATCGAAAACGACGAATACATCATGACGACCGCCCAGGCGCGCCCGGCAGAGGACGCCTTCCGTATCGCCCTCAGCGAGATGCTTTTGTGGCTGGAGGAGGAGTACCGGTTCGAGCGCAAAGAGGCGTTCATGTTCCTGGCCCAGGTCCTTGAAGCTCGTATCACCCAGTTTGTGAATCCGACCTTCAGCTACGTGGCGAAGGTCAAGAAGGAATACCTGGAGTGGACGAAGTGAGCACGGCCGAGGAGTACAACTACCGCAACTTCCCGTTGGACCTCGACATGTCTTCATTCCAGGGGTTCCGGGATGGCGCGCCAAAGCCGGGGCAGCCGGCGCCCGATGGCGAACTGACGAACACGGCGACGGGCGAGCGGGTCAATTTGTCCGACCTGTGGAGGAGGGGCCACCTTGTGATCGAGTTTGGATCGATCACCTGAGCGTACTGCGGTCTGGCGGCGCCAGACCTCGAACCCATGGCGAAGGAGTTCGCCGAGGACGAGGTGCAGTTCATATTCCTCTACACACGGGAGGCGCACCCGGGCGACAACAAGCTCCACATCTCAAGCATGGAGCAGAAACTCCAACATGCCCGGGATTTCGTGGAGATGTGGAAGATCGATCGACCGATGTATGTCGACGATCTGGAAGGGACCATCCACCACGCGTACGGCTTGCTCCCGAACATGACCTGGATCATCAACTCTGCGGGACGCATCGTGTACAAGGCTGACTGGACGGACCACCGCACCATAAGGGCGGCCGTCGAGCAGTTGATTTCGGAAAGAGACCTGCGTCGTGCCGGGGCGAGGATCACTCCCTACAACATCGAGTGGCAGCCCAATCGTGAGAACCCTGTCGTCGAGTTCGTCGCCGGTCTCTACGACGTTCCCGGAGAGCGCGCCGTTGAGGAGTTCATCGCCGCGCACAGAACGACCAACGGCGACGCCGCGGGCGAGATGGTTCAAAAAGCCGCAGAAGAGGCCCTCAGGTTGCGCCGAGCGACTCCGGCGGGGGACGACTGACGTGATCGACATCGACCCACTCTTCACGACGAAGCCTCTCCCGCTGGGAGAAGGCGTAGCCGACGAGGCCACTCCGACCGAACTCGCGGTCTGGTTCCGCACTGGATTGTCGCCGCATGCCTGAGCTATACCGCTTCGACAAAAGCCGGGAACTCTACGCTCGCGCCCAGAAGATGGTCGCGGGCGGGATCTCCAGCCAGATCCGCCGTGCGGAGCTGCCCGTTCCGTTGTGGTTCGAGCGCGCCAAAAACGGCCTGATGTGGGACGTCGACGGCAACGAGTACGTCGACTACGTCCAGGGCATGGGCCCGAACATCTTTGGCCACGCGCCGGACTTCATAGTGGACGCCGTCGCCCGCGACATGAGGGGCGGCTTTGTGTTTGCCGGGCAGATGGAGCTGGAACTGGAAGTGACCGAGATGGTCCAGCAGTCCGTGCCGCTCAAAGGCCCGGTCCGGTACGCATCTTCTGGCACGGAGATCGATCAGTTGGCGCTGCGGCTGGCGCGCGGGTACACGGGCCGTCCCAAGTACCTCAAATTCGAGGGCCACTATCACGGCTGGACTGACACCGTCTCGTACAGCGTCCACCCGCCACTGGATCAGGCAGGGCTACGGGAGGCGCCGGTGGCCGTCCCGGAGTCCGGGGGCATCGCGCCCGGCTCAGACCGGGACATCGTGATCGCCCCATGGAACGACCTGGACATATTGCGCTCGGTATTCGAGCGACAGGGTTCTGAGCTGGCCTGCGTCCTGATGGAGCCGATTCTCTGTAACACCAACACGATCCTCCCCCGGCCCGGTTACATGGAGGGCGTGCGCGAGCTGTGTGACCGGTATGGCGTGCTACTCATATTCGACGAGGTCATCACCGGATTCCGAGTCGCCCTCGGCGGCGCCCAGGAGTTGCTCGGCATACAGCCGGACCTGGCGACCTACGCCAAGGCTCTTGCCGGCGGGTTCCCTCTGTCGATGATGATCGGACGGCCCGAGATCATGGAGTTGCTCGGGGACGGCCGGGTGCACCACGGCGGCAGCTTCAACAGCAACGTGATGTCCATGTCCGCGGCGCGGGCGGGGCTGAAACACATTCTGGAGAATCCCGATCGGTTTTATCGTGAGCTAAACGCCCGGGGAAACCGTCTCATCGAGGGGTTACGCCAGGCGGGACGCGAAACCGAGTCGGATCTGCAGGTGCAGGGGCTGGGATCGACCTTCTGGACGAACTTCACGACGAAGGACGAGATCTTCGACTATCGGGACCATGCCGAGAACTGTGACGCGGAGCGCTATCAGCGATTCGCCCGGGCCATGCTTGAGAGGGGCGTCCGATTGAGCACGAACGGCCGGTGGCATATGGCGTCCACACACACGGACGCAGACGTGGACCGCACTATCGAAGTGGCGCGATTGGCCCTCCGGGCCATTTGAGCCAGCCGGACCACACAACGATCGCGTAAATTGCGACCGGGAACGGTGAAGGTCGCTGAACAAGACAGGAGCGGGTAATTGCGTTGGAGCTCTGCGGTATCGGATGTCTCATCGCTGACACGGGCGGTGGACGACACGGCGGAACGGGTCGAAATCGGCCTTGAAGGTCCGTCGGCCGATCTCGTGTTCGCGTTCATATCCTCACACCACGCGCCCTCTTACTACTCGGTGGTCGAGCTGGTGCGCTCCCGATTTCCGGGGGCGACGGTGATCGGATGTTCTGCGGGGGGCGTCATCGGTGGCGGCCACGAGGTCGAGAAGATGCCCGGAGTGGCGTTGACCGCGGCGAGCCTGCCCGGGGTTGTGATCACGCCGTTCGAGTTCGAGGACGAAGAGCTGCCAAGCCCTGATGCCTCACCCTCCGCGTGGGAGGCCCTGATCGGCGTCCCGGCGTCTGACCGGCCGAGCATCGTCCTGCTTCCGGACCCGTTCACCCTGCGCACAGGCGAGCTTGTATCGGGGCTCGACTTCGCCTACCCGGACTCCGTCAAGATCGGCGGTCTCGCAAGCGGCGGCACGGTGGCCGGCGCAAACGCCCTATTCTCAAACCGCGGCACACGCCGGTCAGGCACCGTCGGCGTGGCGCTCAGTGGAAATGTGGTCGTGGACAGCGTGGTGGCGCAGGGCTGCAGGCCTATCGGCGACCCGATGGTGGTCACCGGTTGCCGGGACAACGTGATAACGCAACTCGGGACTGAATTGCCGCTGGATGTGTTGCGGACTCTTTTCGACAAAGGCGACGAGCGCGAGCGCCGTTTGATCAGGCGCTCGTTGCAGATCGGCGTGTTGATGGACCCGTTCCACGACCAGTTTGAGGCCGGCGATTTCTTGATCCGAAACGTGATCGGAGCTGACGGCGACAACGGAGCCCTGGCCATCGGCGAGCGTGTGCGCGAGGGCCAGGTCGTGCAGTTCCATGTGCGCGACGCTACCTCAGCGAGCGATGATCTTGGCGCAAACCTGATGCGATACGCCACAGACCACCCGGAGACCGTGCCTTCCGGCGCACTGTTGTTTTCATGCCTCGGACGCGGCGAGCGACTGTTTGGCCGGATCGACCACGACACAGACCTGTTCCAGTCTTTGGTGGGGACGATGCCGATCACCGGGTTCTTCTGCAACGGAGAGATCGGTCCGGTTGGTGGCTCGACGTTCCTCCACGGATACACCAGTTCGTTCGCCCTGTTCAGACCAAAAGAGCCGGCCGCAGTTTAGGGGCGGTTCCGCGCACATGCCATGGGCGGCGCCATCGCGAGTCGACTTCCCGCGTCGTTTTCTAAGAACAACGGCCAACCGAGGCGTAAACTTTCGGCCTGCTACAGACCTGTAAACACCTTGGCCGGGGGGTTCATGACGACCGAACTTGAAAACCGATTCGCGGGACGCGTCGCTATCGTCACCGGAGGCGCGCTCGGCATTGGCGGCGGCACGGCCCGGAAGCTGGCGTCGCAGGGTGCACGCGTGCTTATCGCCGACGTCAATACCGAGGCGGCCGACGCCAATGCGGTGCGTATCACGGCGGACGGGGGCATCGCAAAGGCGATCGATACCGACGTCGGCTCGCACGACGACATCAAGCGCATGATCGAGACCGCGGTGGAAGAGTGGGGCCGGCTCGACATCCTCGTACAGAACGCCTACGACGGCGGACGACGGGTCCAGGGCAGCGCGGTCGAGGTCGATGCGGACGACTGGGATCAAGGGATGGCGCTGCTCACGAAAGCACTTTTCCTGGGCGCCAAATACGCCGTCCCGGAGATGGAGAAGGTCGGCGGGGGGAGCATCGTCAACATCGCATCGGTGCACGGCGTATTGATGGCCCCGCGAAAGATCGTGTACGAGACTGGCAAGGCCGCTGTGATCGGCATGACAAAACAGATGGCCACCGACTTCGGGCCGCTCGGGATTCGAGTCAACTGCATCCTGCCGGGCCACATCGTGACCGAAAAAAGCCAGGCCGGGGTGTGGGACCGCACCCGAGGCGGCCTCGAGTTCTTCGACCAGCAATATCCTCTGCGCCGGACCGGGGTGCCGGAGGACATCGCAAACGCAATCTCATTCCTGTGCTCCGACGACGCGTCGTTCATCACCGGGCACCCGCTCGCCGTCGACGGTGGCCTGACGATCCAGTTGCAGGAAGACCTCGGCGTCGCCCTCGCCAGGTACGCCCGGGAGAACGACTTCGAGATGCCGTACTGATCCCGCCACGAGCGGCATCCAATCGGCAGACTACGAGACGTGAATTCAATCCGGGGAGAGTTACTTGATGGGCAGATTCGACGGCCAGGTCGCCATCGTCACGGGTGGAGCGCTCGGGATCGGCGGGGCCACAGCGCGCAGGTTCGCGGCCGAGGGCGCCAGCGTGCTGATCGCAGATTTCAACGACGACGCCGCAGAGGCAAACGTTGAGGGTATCGAGTCGGCGGGTGGCGTCGCCCGGGCCGTACACACCGATATCTCAAAACACGACGACATCCGCGGCATGGTCGAAGCGGCAGTCGGCGAGTGGGGTCGGCTGGACATCCTGGTCCAGAACGCCTTTCCGACGGACAACCGTGACGCCCCGTGGTGGGGCTCCGCCGTTTCCGTCCCGGAAGACGGATGGGACCTCGGCATGTCGATGCTCACGAAGGCGTTGTACCTGGGAGCGAAGTACGGCGTTCCGGAGATGGAAAAGGCCGGCGGCGGCAGCATAGTAAACCTGGCTTCGGTTCACGGGATGCTGATGGCGCCCAATTCGCTGGTCTACGAGGCCGGCAAGTCCGCGGTAATCGGCATGACGCGGCAGATGGCGATCGATTTCGGCCCACTTGGCATACGCGTGAACGCGATCTGCCCGGGCCACATCGTCACCGAGGGACTCGGACGGATGTGGAAAGACAATCCCGCCGGCCTGAAGTTCTTCGAGCAGCAATATCCAATCGGCCGGACCGGGAAGCCGGAAGACATCGCAGCGGCGATTGCGTTCTTGAGCTCAGACGAGGCGTCGTTCATCACGGGCCATCCGCTGGTAGTCGACGGCGGACTGACGATCCAACTGCAAGAAGACCTTGGCGTGGCGCTCGCGAAGTACGCCCGGGACAACGAGTTCCTGATGCCGTAGAGACCATCTCGAAAGTCCCTTATGCCGGCGCCGCATGGCTATCGATCCGTCGATTCGCCGTTCTACTCACCGATCGAGTCGACAGATCGGGGTCAAGGCATCGCGGCGGTCATTCCCTGGGTCAGACACGACCCGGGCAGCCCCACCAGCGGATCTTCGCAGTCATTCCCGTTCAGACGGGAATCCATCGCGACGACGCGTCTTGAACGATAAGGCCATCGCCAATCTGAGCGTTTTCCGGATTTCCGTCTGCACGGCAATGACGGGCTGATTTGACGTCTCCGGCGTTGCTCTTAATTTGCCGCGCGTTCTTCAAAACCGCCGGGTTTTCGGACTGAAGGCCCGGCGGCTCGTTGGACACCGAACAGCCGTCTGCGTCCGATGTGTGCCGACCCGCGGCTCGTGAGTTCAAAGGTTTCCGGGTCACGGTCGTTGTAACCGACGCCGAGACGAACGGGACCGTCAAACCGACGGGAGGAAGGGTCGCGGGTCTGCTGCTGCCGATCTTCATAGTTCCTTGAAGTTACGAGACTCTAATGTCCTTCAGGAAATAAAAACTATCGGCCGGCTTTCACAAGAATCAGGTCCGGCGGTCCGACTTTTCGTCGACCCAAATGTTCAAAACCGTGGCATCGTAAGAGAGTTCGCAAATTATGGAACCGACCGAAGCAACCGGGGGAACGCCGTCCGGGGTTGGGCGAGGTATCGGCAGGTTTGTCCGGCCTCGCTACCTGATCGGCGGCGGTGTTATGTCCGCAGGGATCGCGGCGGCCGTCGTGGCCGTCGTATTTGTCGGCAACGGCGATGGTTCCGGGACCAACAGCGGCGAGTTACTCGAGGCGCCGGTCACCCTGGGCGACCTCGTCGACAGCGTTTCTTCGGACGGCTCGATCGTCTTTCCGGAGCGATCTGTGATGTCGTTCGGCAGCGCGGGTACGGTCGATGAAGTGCTTGTATCCGTCGGCGACACGGTCATCCAGGGCCAGGTGCTCGCGAAGTTAGACCCCCTGACGACGTCGAACCTATCCGCCGACGTTGCAGAGGCTCGCACCGCCCTGGAAGACGCAAACGACAAGCTGAAAGATGTCATAAACGGCACTTCCGCGCTCGTTATCGCTCAGGCGCAGGCCGCCGTGAATAGCGCGCAAGCGTCGGTAAACGCGCTTCTCGCACAGCCCGACCGCGAGATCCTTGACGCCCGCGCCGCGGTTACAAAAACCGAGATCGCGCTTGCCGACGCACTGAAAGACCTGACCGATCTCGAATCCAGGCAGGACTCGCAGGCGTTTGCGGACGCACAGGTCGATTTGGCCCTCGCCATCGACTCTTACGAAGGCGCCCTTGCCGAACTGGCGGTAGTTGAACGTGATCAGACGACAGCCGTTCTTGACGCCGCCACCGCTCTGGAAGATATGCGGGCGGCCTACATCGAAGAGTTTGGGGGTTGGTTCGGTGTGATTCTCACCGACGAGCAGATCACTCGACCGCCATCCGAAATCCTTGCCGATTGGGACGCGACGTACGAGTCGATTTTCGTTCGGAACCCTTCGGCGTCCATCGGAACGGACCCGGATGACCCTGCCACCCCGTGGAACGAGTTGACGGTGTCCCTTTGGACACGGGTCTATCCGTTTGGAGTGAACGCCACCTGCGACTCACCGCCCGCGTCCGGCGAGAGTCCTTGTGTTCAACTCGAGATCGAGGACGCCTGGTCAGCCATTCAGACCGCGGAGGACGCAATCGGCACGGCAGCAGCAGCCCGCGCCGGTGCGATCACCGCCGCCCGAAAAGCGATCACCGTTGCCGAGACCGCCGTCGATAGCGCAGAAGACAACGCTGCCGCCGTGACGGCGCTTGATCTGCGAGCCGCCGCCGAGAACATAGCGATCGCTGAAGGGAACTTCTCGGGCGCGACCGTGGCGCTGGAGGCGTTGGAGAATCCTGCGGCGGGCGGGATCGATGTTGCCAGCACCTCACTTGCGATCGCTCAAGCGGAGTTGAGTGATTCGCGGGACCATCTCCTGGACGTGACAGATTCCAACGAAACGTTGATCGCCCTCCGTACCTCTGAGGTCGAGGTCGCAAAGGCTGAGTTGGATCGGGCGGTCGCACTGTTTGAGAGTGCCGTCCTGAAGTCACCCGTCGATGGGATTGTCGATGCCGTCAATTTCGAGGCCGGGGACGAAGTGCAGCGGATCGCGGCGATCGTCGAGATCATAGACCCGACCGTCGTGACCGTTGAAATGGACGTCGCCCAGATCGACATCCTGGCCGTGACGGTCGGGGCGGAGGCTTCGCTGACGCTCGACGCATTGCCCGGACAGACCCTGTCCGGGACCGTCACCGACATCGGAGCGGCGTCCGGGGGGCAGACCGGAACGATCACCTTCCCGGTAGTCGTGACAATGCAGGTCCCCCTGGGTATCACCCTGCTCGAGGGGTTGACGGCTAACGCCCAGATGATCACCAACATGACATCCAACGTCCTGCTCGTGCCATCCGTGGCCGTAGGCGGTTCATTTACGCAGCCGACGGTGGACGTTCTCCGCAACGGCGAGGTGCAATCCGTGCCGGTGAGCCTCGGGGGCGGGAACGAAACATTTGCGGTGATAAGCGCCGGGGTTGTCGAGGGCGAGACCGTCCTCTTCAGGCTGCCCGGCGTGACGGAAGAGACCAACCCGTTCTCGGTGCTGCGCGCCGGTGTCGGAGGCGGTTTTGGTGGAGGAGCCACATTCGGCGGTGGAGGACGCGGGGCCGGGGGCGGCGCCACCTTTGGCGGCGGGGCCGGGGGCCGACAATGACCACGCCAGTAATTGAGCTTCAGGGCATCAAACGTCATTACGTCATGGGCGGCGAAACCGTGGCCGCTCTCGACGGAGTTGACCTCACGGTCGAAAAGGGCGAGATGATCGCCGTGATGGGCCCGTCGGGCTCCGGCAAATCGACCATGATGAACATCGTTGGATGCCTCGATACGCCGACGGGCGGCCGGTATCTGCTCGACGGGACCGATGTCGGAACGCTGAACGACGACCAACTCTCGCGGGTCCGCGGGCGGCAAATCGGGTTCGTGTTCCAGGGCTACAACCTGTTGCCGAGGATGACGGCGCTCGCCAACGTAGAGCTTCCGATGAAGTTGACGCCCAACGGCAAGGACCGCCGCGTTGCGGCGATCAACGCGCTTGCCAGGGTCGGTCTGGAGGACAGAGCGAATCACCGCCCCAACGAGCTCTCCGGGGGCCAGCAACAGCGCGTCGCCATCGCCAGAGCGTTGGTGAACGAGCCGAGCATGATCCTCGCGGACGAGCCTACAGGCAATCTCGACACGACCTCGACGGAAGCGATTATCGAGCTTCTACAGGACCTCAACCGGATCGATGGCATCACCATCGTCATGGTCACGCACGAAGATGAAGTTGCGGCCGCCACCAGGCGTGCGATTCGGCTGCGTGACGGCAAGATCGTGTCTGACGAGGCCGTCGAGCAGCATCTCTTTGGCAACCCTTTGAAGGTGACGGTTTGAACGCCGCGCTGATCATCGGCACAGCGTTATCCGCGATAAGCACCAACAAACTCCGGACGGCCCTCACGTTACTCGGCATCATCATCGGCGTTTCGTCGGTTATCACCCTGATGGCCATCGGTCGCGGCTCTCAGGACGCCATCACGTCTCAGATCGAGAGTCTCGGCACCAACATACTTTTTGTGAGCCCGGCGCTGACCTCAGACGGCAGCTCAAACTCGTTCACGTTGGCTGACGTGATGGCGATTGAAAACCCGAAGATTGCGCCCGACGTGAGCGCAGTTGCTGCGGAGTTCTCCACCAACGGCACCTTCGTCGCCGGGCGCAATAAAACCAACGCGCAGGTCGTCGGCGTTACCTCCAACTATTTCGAGGTGCGTGACTTCGAGGTGGCCGAGGGTCGGGGCTTCAACACCGCGGATGTCGTGATCGGCACGGACGTCGTGATTCTTGGCTCTCAGCTCGCGCCGACGCTCTACGGAAACGTGAGCGCGGTCGGCCAGACCCTGAAGATCAACGGGCGTCAGTTTGTGGTGATCGGCGTTCTAGAACCAAAGAGCGGGTTTGGGCTGGAAAACAACAGGGCCATGATGCCGATAACGACCGCCGCGACAAGGCTCGCTGGAGGAGCCAGCGGCGTCGATACGTCGGTCTCCCAGATCAGCGTGCAAGCGGCCAGCACAGACCGGATCGACCTGGCGTTCGATCAGATACGGCTCGCGCTCACGCTCGAAAACGAAACGGGTTTCGATCCAGAAGACGCGGGATTTGACGTAACGAACCAGGCGGACGCGGTCGAAACCCTGGAGGCGACAAACGAGACTTTTGTTGTCTTCCTGGGTGCGATCGCGGGCATTTCTCTCGTGGTCGGCGGCATCGGCATCATGAACATCATGCTGGTTTCGGTAACCGAGCGAACGCGAGAGATCGGGATCCAACGAGCCATCGGCGCCACGAAGAAAGTAATCCTGTCTCAGTTCGTTGCCGAGGCGACGATCATGAGCATCGGGGGCGGAATCATCGGGGTGATCGCCGGGACCACTATTTCCTACCTGGTCGACGGAACCTCGGTGGGCTCACTGGACCTGAACACGGAGTTCGCGCCGGACATCGCAGTCCTTGCGCTGGTGGTATCCGCCGTCATCGGCCTCGGGGCCGGCATCTACCCGGCGTTCCGGGCAGCCGCACTTGATCCGATCGAAGCCTTGAGGCATGAGTAAGAACCGGAGCTCCTTCAAGATGAGAAAGTGGACACTGGGATTGTTCGCTGCGCTCGCCGTGGCGGCCGTCGCATGCGGAGCGGAGGCTTCCGTAACACCAGCATCTGATGGTTCACAGTCGGCTCAGACTCCGGCGACATCGGCCGCTGCCGTTGAGACCGGCGCGACAGACGCCGAGGGAGGACTCGACGAGGCCTGTGTTCAGCGCGTGCTCGGACGGGCCGCCACCGGATTCGGAGACATCTCCGCCGCCGAGCGCGACGCCGTGTTCGAGCAGTGTTCGGGAACACAGGCGGACCGGCTCACCCGACAGTTCGCCACCGGAGGCGCGGGAAATCTTCTCGATAACCTCGAAGAGGCGTGCGTAACCGCGATTACGGGAAGCGGCGAACTGGATCTGGCACAACTGACCCTCGAACAGCGGCAAGAGTTGATTACTGAGTGCGCCCCGGAGGGCTTCCAGGCCGGACGAGGCGGATTTGGTGGCGGCAGGGCCGGCGGCGATTTCGCCGGCCCTGGTGACCTTCTGCAGGGTTGCGTCACTGACGCGCTGGGCGAGACGCCCGAGAATCTATTTGGGCTGACACCTGAGCAGTTGGCTTCAATCGCAGCGGCCTGTGGCGACGAGCTACCGGAGGGATTCGTGGAAGGCTTGCAGGGCGGAGCCGGCGGTGGATTCTTCGGCGACGGCGCGGGCCGTCCCGGCGGATTTGGCGGTGGTCAGCCCGGTATCGACGGAGGACGGGGCGGGTTCGGCGGCATCGATTTTGCATCCGAGTGCGTCACCCGGACCCTCGGACGCACTGTGACCGATCGCGGCGACCTGACGCCAGCGGAGTCCCAACAAATATTTGCCGCGTGTTTTTAGAGCAGGACGTCTGCCGCAAGCCCGTTCCGCCCG
>JAQBUX010000048.1 GCA_027623795.1 Chloroflexota bacterium | reverse complement strand
CCGTTCGGGCTTCTCACGCCCGTAGCGGACGCCGTCAAGACGATGTTCAAAGAGGACGTGATGCCGACGGTCTCAGACCGCATGGTGTTCACCCTTGCGCCGATCCTCATGCTGGCCCCTGCGCTATTGATCTACGCCGTCCTTCCGATTGGGAAGGGAACGTGGCTGGCTGACATCAACGTCGGCCTTCTGTTCATAATTGCCATCGGGGGCGGGAACGTCCTCGCCATCGTTGCGGCGGCGTGGGGTTCTGGAAACCGGTACGCCATGTTCAGCGCCATGCGGGCCGTGGCGATGCTGATCAGCTACGAGATCCCGCTGGTTATCTCACTCATTGGCGTATTGATGCTGTCGGGCTCGCTTTCGCTTGTCGCTATCGTCGATGCACAGACGATTCCGTTTTTTATCGTTCAACCGCTTGGTTTCTTCGTATTCGTCGTTGCGTCGATGGCCGAGTTGAACAGGACACCGTTCGACGTCGCCGAGGCGGAGTCAGAGATCGTGGCCGGGTATATGACCGACTACTCGAGCATGAAGTTTGGATTGTTCTTCCTTTCCGAGTTCGCGGCCACCATCGCAACGGCGGGCGTCATCACGGCGGTGTTCCTGGGCGGCTGGCGCGGTTTGGACCCCATCCCGTCGCAGTTCTGGTTCATCGGCAAGATGGTGGCCGTTCTGGCCGTAATCGTGTGGGTCCGAGCGAGCTGGCCACGTTTGCGGATCGATCAGATAATGTCCTTCGCCTGGAAGGCGCTGTTCGAGCTGACGCTAATCAACCTTGTGGTCAGCGGTCTGCTCGTACTGGCGTGGCCGTCGCCATCGACTTCCGAGCTCTGGTACATGGCCGGCATCAATTGGCTCGTCTTTATCGCATCGATCCTGATTTTCGGCAGATTCCTGGCGCCGAAACATGACCCGGTTCGCGCCGGGAACATTCAGCGCACCGTGGAGTTGTCAGACTCGGACGCGCCGGCCATCCCGGCAGGGGGCGGTGACTGATGGTTTACGGAATCGGGCTTGCCAAAGGGATGGGCGTCACGCTCAAGACGCTCCTCCGACCTGCCTTCACGGTCCAGTATCCGGACCGGCGTGTGGGCGTGATGGGCGCGGCAAAGGCGGCGGGTATCAGCACCCCCGGCCTCATATTCAAGCGACCGATCAAAGCGTTCCGGGCCGTCATCGGACTGGAGAGGGTGGCGGTTCGCCCTACCCAGTCCACGCGTTTCCGGGGGAACGAGTTCACCTGGTACGAAGAGCGGTGTACAGGGTGCGCCAGCTGTGCGAAGTATTGCCCGCTCGGCATCATCAAGATCGTGACTTCGCCGGGCGGCATTAACGTCCAGGAGGGCGAGAGTTACGCGATAGATACGTTTGACATCGACATCGGCCGCTGCATGTTCTGCGCGTTGTGCGTCGAGGCGTGCCCGTACGACGCGTTGCATATGGGCTCCAGCTTTGAGCGCGGCAACTACGTTCGCATGGACCTGGTTCTCACGAAGGCCGATCTGAACGCGCAGGCCAAGCATCCATCGACGTGGTTCCGGCCCCAGATGGAGGCGCGCGATTTCTCGCCCTTCGATGACGTGATTGACGACATGAAACAGGCCGGCCGGCACGAGATGCCGAGCGTCGAACGGCTAACGGAGCGATGGGTGGAAGACCGTAAGACCGATCAGGCGGAGGACGACTGATGGACGGAGTAGTCGACGTCGTTTTCTGGATCGTCTCGATAGGCGTGATCGGGTCCGCGATTCTCGTTGTGACGGTTCGCGACGTTTTCCGGGCCGCGCTCGCGCTCGCCGGATCGTTCCTCGGTGTCGCCGGGATCTTCTTCCTTCTTCAAGCCGAATTCGTCGCCGTCGCCCAGATCCTTGTGTATGTCGGCGCCGTCTCGATCGTCGTCGCGTTCGCCATCCTGCTCACCCGTGACATTCGGCAGGGCAACCAGACGCAGTCCAGCCGCCCGATCGTCGTGGGCGCCGGGATCATGGCGGCCCTGTTTATAGCCGTGGCGGGCATCGTTGCCTACGACACCAACTGGTCCGATCGGGATGAAAGCTTGATCGATACCAACGCTATCGCTGCGTTGACGGGCGAGTACGTGGAGATCGAAAGATCTTCCGGTGAGACCGTCCTCGTGGCGACCGACCCGGGGACAGGAAAGCCGGGCGTCTTCGCCGATTCCACTGGATGGATAGGTGGCTTGCTCGTTCGAGACTACGTCCTCGCATTGCAGGCGCTCGGCGTACTTTTGCTGGCGGCCATAATCGGCGCCATAGCGTTGGTCAGAGAGCCGGTCAGAGAATGACTCTCGAAAACGTCCTGCTCGTGTCCGCGATCTTGTTCGCCATCGGCCTTTACGGCGCACTTACCAGGCGCAGCGCGATCGTCGTCTTAATGTCCATCGAGTTGATGTTCAACGCCGTCAATATCGCCGCCGTCGCATTCTCCCGCTTCACCGTCCCGGAGGCGCTCACCGGCAGCCCCGTAGAGGTGACGACCGAGACCGTCCAGACGGCGATATCGGGGCACGTATTCGCGATCTTCATAATCGCCGCCGCCGCCGCCGAGGTCGCACTTGGTCTGGCGCTGGTGATCGCCATCTACAGGCAACGCGAGACCGCCGACGTAAGCGAACTTGACACCTTGCGCGGCTGACGAATCACAGACCCGAAGTTAAACGAAATTAACCACTGAGCCGGCCCGAGAGGCCTGAAAGTACGGCAAGCACAACCAGTGTGGGTTGAGTACAAAAAAACGGCGAATCTGTTGACCGCCGAGATGTGGAAGAACCTCCTTGAGGGTGAAGGCTTGCCGGCCAAAATCCTGCCGGAGGGTGACATCTTGGACTGGGGCGAACGGGTCCCTTTCAGGGTGTTCGTTCCGCTGAATCGGGAACACGTCGCTGACGAGATTCTGAGAAAGCTGTAAAGAGTGGACATCTCAGAATTCGGCGTCTGGCTGATCGTCCTTATCCCACTCGGGTCGTTCGTCGTTAGCGGACTCGTGATTCGTCCATTTTTCCCCCAGTGGGAACGGCTCGCTGGATGGCTCACGATGCTGTCCGTTGCGGCCGCATTTGGACTTTCGATCTGGGCGTTCGGGTCAGTCAACTCCGAGGGCGGGCCGATCGAGTTCGACACCCATGAATGGCTTGACGTCGGCGGGCTGACGCTGTCCATCGGGATCCTTCTAGATCCGCTGACGGCGATCATGCTGGTGGTCGTTAGCGGTGTCAGTCTGATGGTCCAGATCTACTCTCAGGGCTACATGAAGGGCGACGCGAGTTACGTCCGTTACTACGCCTTCATGTCGTTGTTCACGGCGTCGATGCTCGGGCTTGTAACTGCCCGGAACATCGTCCAGCTGTACGTGTTCTGGGAACTGGTCGGTGTCTCCTCTTACTTACTGATCGGATTCTGGTTCACAAAGCCGTCCGCAGCGGCGGCGGCCAAGAAGGCGTTCCTCGTTACGCGACTCGGCGATTTCGGGTTCCTGATCGCCATCCTGGCCCTGTTCGCCCAGGGTAACGAGATGCTGGACATCCCGACCCTGTATGCGCTGGTGGGTACGATCGGCACGACGGCCGTGAGCCTGATTGCGCTCGGCATTTTTGCGGGTGCGGTCGGCAAGTCGGCGCAGTTCCCGCTGCACACGTGGCTGCCGGACGCGATGGAGGGCCCGACGCCGGTAAGCGCCCTGATCCACTCCGCCACGATGGTGACGGCTGGCGTGTTCCTGGTCGCGCGGATGTTCCCCGTGTTCGAGGCCTCCGACTACACGATGGAGACGGTGGCGCTGATCGGCGCATTCACCGCGATATTTGCGGCATCGATGGGCCTCGTGGCCCACGACATCAAGCGCGTGCTGGCGTACTCAACGGTCAGCCAGCTTGGCTACATGATGTTGATACTCGGCCTCGGCGGGTATGTGGCGGCGATATTCCACCTGTTCACTCACGCCTTTTTCAAAGCGTTGCTCTTCCTGGGCTCCGGCTCCGTCAACCACGCCACCGGCACCTTCGACATGCGATACATGGGCGGACTACGCAAGGTGATGCCGTGGACCTTCACGTTGATGGTGATCGGTAGCCTGTCGCTAGCCGGGATATTCCCTCTCGCCGGTTTCTGGTCCAAGGACGAGATCCTCGCGCATGCCACCGAAGTCGATCTGACGATCGGCTGGATCGCCTTCGCCGCGGGCGTGGTGGCGGCGTTCATGACGGCGTTCTACATGTTCCGCGTCATTTGGATGACGTTCGGCGGGGAGTACCGGGGAGGGGCTGAAGCTGAGGCGGCTGCCATCAGGGCTGAAGGCGGAGAGCCGCCCGAGGTCCACAGTCACCCGCATCTCGGCGAGTCACCCTGGATTATGGTGGCCCCGATGCTCGTACTGGCCGTGCTCGCTGTCGGCGCCGGCTTCCTTGCCAATCCGCCGGTCGATCTCGGCGTGATCGACAAGCATGAGTTCGGCCACTTTGTCACAGAGAACGAGGCGGTGTTCCATGACGAGCATGCGGTTGAAGAGGCGGGAGCGGCGCCGAGTTTCAACTGGGGAGTCGCGGTCCTGTCATCCGCGGTGGCGATTCTTGGTATCTACCTCGCTTACCTGATGTACGGCAGTAAGAAGGTATCGCCGGAAGGTTTGGCGACCCGGACGCGTCCCGTGTACACGCTGCTTTATCGCAAGTACTTCATGGACGAGCTGTACGAACAGTGGATCGTGAAACGAATTTTCTATAGCAGTATCGTTCGCGCCTCGGACTGGTTTGAACGGAGTGCGATCGACGCCACGAACGTGAAGATCGGAATCTGGACCGGCCGCGTCGGCAAAGGTCTTGGTCAGGTCCAGAACGGACAGATGCAGGTCGCCGGGCTGGCCATCTCCGTAGGGGTCGTTGGATCGATCGCCGCATTCCTGGTCTGGGGGGGCTAGCCGATGTCTTCCCCGATCACATGTCGGTCCGTTCTGATGACCACGTCGTGGACCGTATCGGAGGTCGTCCTTGTTTGAGGGATGGCTGACGATCGTCGTGTTCCTGCCCGCGGCTGCGGCGCTTGTTATCGCGCTGTTCCTGAGGGACGACAACCGCGTCCGCTGGTTCGCCATCGGCGCGACGGTGTTGAACCTGGTGCTGATCGCCATCACCTACGCCGACTTCGACCGAAGCGCCGGCGGCGTCCAGATGATCGACAGGTACGAGGACTGGATACCGGTCGAGGGCCTCCGCGCCGAATATCTCCTGGGGCTGGACGGTCTTAGCGCGCCGATGGTGTTGCTTGCCGGGCTGTTGTCGGCGGTGGCAGCGCTGGCGTCGTGGCGGATCACGCTTCGGGTGCGGGAGTACTTCATCTGGCTTCTCGTGCTCCAGACGGCCGTGCTGGGTGTCTTCACGGCGCTAGATTTCCTCCTGTTCTTCATCTTCTGGGAGATCGAGCTGATCCCGATGTTCATGCTCATCTCCATCTGGGGGAGCGGACGGCGTCACTACTCGGCCATGAAGTTCGTGATATTCACCTTCGGCGGCAGCGCCTTCATGTTGATCGGAATCCTGGCGCTGTTCCTATCCAGTGGCGTCGACACGTTGGCCATGGTATCGATCCCGTCGGAAGGTATCGTCGGCATTCCGGACAGAGTGGCCGGGGTCGATCTGCTCCTGCCGGCGGGCTTGATCTGGTTCCTACTGTTCGCAGCGTTCGCCGTGAAAATGCCGATATGGCCGTTCCATAGCTGGCTACCTGACGCCCACACCGACGCGCCGACCGCCGTGAGCATCATGTTGGCCGGTGTGCTGCTGAAGATGGGCGGATACGGCCTCATCCGTATTTCGGTCGGGATGTTTCAGGAGACGAAAGACTTCCAGGTGCAAGACGTCGCGTGGCTACTTGCCCTCCTTGCCGTGGTCAGCATCATTTACGGCGCGATCGTCACGTTCCAACAATCGGACCTCAAACGTCTTGTGGCTTTCAGTAGCGTGAGCCATATGGGCTTTGTCGTGCTTGGCGTGTCGTCGATAGTTGGCGTCGGCGGCACTGTGACGGACGCGGGGCTGAACGGCGCTGCGTTACAGATGGTCACCCATGGGACCATCACAGGACTTTTGTTCTTGACCGTCGGGCTTGTGTACGACCGCGCGCATACACGTCACATTCCCGATCTCGGAGGTATTGCGCTACGGCTTCCGCTGATAACCGTTTCCATGATGATCGCGGGGCTGGCCTCGCTGGGACTGCCCGGCACCTCCGGTTTCGTCGCCGAGATCAGCGTGTTCCTCGGAACCTACGCCGCGTGGGAGTGGTACACGGCGATCGGCGCGTTCGGCGTGGTGCTCGCGGCCGGTTACATACTCTGGACGATGCAGCGGACCTTCTTCGGGCCGCGAAACGATCGGTTCGATGACCTGGAGGACGCAAACTTCCTGGACATGATTCCGGTCGCTGCGCTAGTCGTCAGCATCATCGCGATTGGTGTGTTCCCAAAGATCGTGACCGAGGTGTTCAAGGTCGGGATTAGCGAGGTGGTTCGGATATGAACTCGCACGATCTCCTTCTGCTCTCTCCGGAGTTGTCGGTGGCGGCGCTCGGTCTTGTGGTGATAATCGCCGACCTCATCCTCGATAAAAAGACGCCACTTATCTGGCTGGCGGTACTCGGGCTGAGCGTGCCGCTCGCGTTTACGCTGATCCTCTGGTTTGACACGCCGTCGCCGGAGGTCGGGGTCTTCGGGACCGTAACGGCTGATCGGCTTGCGCTCTTCTTCCACTTCCTGTTGATCGGCACAACGGCCGCGGTAATCGTCGCCGGCGCGACCTACTCGCGGAAATTCGTTGGCTTCCAGGGCGAGTTCCTGGCGCTGATGCTGCTCTCGGTAAGCGGGATGATGTTGCTCGCCGCGTCGCGAGACATCATCACGGCCTACGTCGCGCTTGAGGTATCGGCGTTGCCGGTGGCCGCCCTCGCGGCATTCCTGCGCACCGATCGCTCGCTCGAAGCTGGGTTCAAGTTCCTGATGCTCAGCGGGTTGAGCTCAGCGGTTCTGCTTTACGGCCTCGTTTACCTGTACGGCGTCACGGGCACGACCGACATCGCCGGAATGCTTGAGGCGATCAACGGCATGGATTCGGACGGAGATCGGGCGTTCGGCTCCGGCGGACTGATGCTCGGCGTCGTCATGGTGGTTGCCGGGTTCGGGTTCAAGATGGCGATAGCACCGTTCCAGATGTGGGTCCCGGACGTGTACGAGGGCGCGCCGACGCCGGTCGTCGCGTTCCTTTCGATCGCGTCCAAGTCGGCTGCGTTCGCGATCGTCCTGCGCGTTCTTTACACCGCCGTCGGCACGGATGGGTTGGCGGAAGACTGGTCTACGCTTCTGGCCGTACTTGCGGCGATCACGATGACTGTGGGCAACCTGCTCGCGCTCGGACAACAAAACATCAAACGGATGCTTGGGTACAGCACCGTGGCCCATGCCGGCTATTTGCTCGTCGGACTGGCCGCGGTCGCGGCCAATAGTGACAGTGATGGGTTCATCGCCGGGCCTCAGGGCGTCCTGTTCTACCTCGTCGCATACGCCGTCACCAACCTTGCCGTGTTCTTCGCGATAATTGCCATCACAAACCGGACCGGTAACGACATGATCAGCGGTTTTGCGGGAATGGCCAGAAGGGCGCCACTCCTGTCCATCCTGCTCGCGCTGGGCCTGCTGTCGTTGCTCGGAATCCCGCCCACTGCGGGATTCCTTGGCAAGGTATTCGTGTTCAGCGCAGCTGTGGATTCGGACCTCGCATGGCTTGCGGTAATCGGCGTAATCAACTCGGTGGTCTCTGCGTTTTACTACCTCAGGGTCGTGCGAACGATGTTCCTGGATGAGCCGGAATCCGATGAGCGCATCACGGCGGACATCCCCGTCTGGGCCGCCACCATGACCGCATCGGCCGGGCTGCTTGTGTTCGGTATTGCGCCGTATTCGCTGCTAGAGTTCGCACGGCACGCCGTATCCGGCGTCGTTATCTAACGCCTCACGGCTCGCTCTCATGTCTCAAGTCAAAAACGTGGTGGTCGTCTATCACGGGCTCCTGCCGGAAGCCAAAACGCTGGCCAACGCTCTTGCCGAGAGGTGTGACGGTGGCGGCTGGCTATTGTTGCCCGCTGAGCCGGTGGAGGATCTGGTATCTGGAGCCGTCGGGAGTGATCTCGTGATCACGATCGGCGGAGACGGCACCATCCTCCGCGGGGCGCACGCGGCCGCGCCGCACGGTGTGCCGGTGTTGGGTGTCAACATGGGCCGTGTCGGTTTCATGGCAGAGCTTGATGTGGAGGATGCCGTCGAGCAGTTGCCCTGGTACCTGGACAACTGGGGTATCGAGGGCGAAGGACCGCGCGTAGAAGAACGTTCAATGGTGCGCGCCAGCATCGTCGGCTCAGACGAAACGCCGTTCCATGCGCTGAACGACGTTGTCGTCGCACGCGGCGCTTCGATACGCGTGGTGGATCTGGCGACGGTCGTTGATGGACAGAGCATCGTTACGTATCGGGGTGACGGCCTTGTGATCTCGACCGCCACCGGGTCTACCGGCTACGGTCTTGCCCTCGGCGGCCCTGTGATGGACCCGTCCAGTGAGGCGTTTCTCCTGAAGCCGATCGCCGCCCACATGAGTCTCCAGGGAGGGCTGTTGTTACGGGCGGGCGCTGTCGTGGAAATCACGATCGAGAACGAACTTGGCGGGATGCTCAGCGTTGACGGTTTTGTGGATCGACCGCTCGACGCCGGAACCACCGTTCGGGTCGAGACAAGTGAGTTCAGCGCTCGTTTCCTCCGCAAGAGTCCTCCGGCTGCCTTCTATCGCTCCCTCACCCGCCGGCTCGGGATGCGACAGAGCGCGCTGGCGAGGCCAAGGGCGCGGCGACGATCACCACGGACTCCAGAGTAGCTGAGTTAACATTCAACCGATGTTGACCACCAGGACCGTCGATTCCCGGCGTGTGTACGAGGACCACCGCGTCAAGATGCGCGTGGACACGATCCAACTCGGGGACCGGCCGACGCTGGAACGCGGCGTAGTTGAACAGAGCGATTCCGTCGTCGTGGTTCCGGTGACGAACTCGGGAGATGTGTTGCTGGTGAGGCAGTGGCGTCACCCCGCCCAGGCGGTGCTGCTTGAGGCGCCCGCCGGACACATAAACCCCGGCGAGACCCCGCGTCAGGCGGCCGAGCGTGAGCTTCAGGAAGAGGCCGGTCACACGGCCGAGCGTTTCGATCCGCTACCCGGTTTCTGGGCCGCCCCGAGCATCTCGACCGAGTACATGAGCGGATTTCTGGCGACCGGACTCACGACATCCTCACTCCCGCAGGACGATGATGAGGATGTTGAGCTTGCGCAGACACCGCTGTCTGAGATTCCCAGGCTGATACGCGAGGGCGTCATCGTCGACTCGAAAAGCATCGCCGCACTCCTGTCCGCGATCTATCTTTGCCCCGAATCGATTCCTTCCAGATGAGCCGGCCCGGGGTCACTCTTCCTGTATTCGGTCAGCCCGGCGGGCCGGCAACGAACGATTCCATACCGTCGCTAACGAGAGGTAACGGATGCATCAGCACGACGTTCTGATAATTGGCGCAGGGCTGGCGGGGTTGCGTGCCGCGGTCGAAGCGGCGCGGATGGGCGTCGACGCCGCTGTGGTCACCAAGGTCCATCCGGTGCGGAGCCACTCAAACGCGGCGCAGGGCGGAATCAATGCGCCGCTGACCGATCGTGGCGACGAATGGGAAGGGCACGCGCTGGACACCATCAAAGGCAGCGACTATCTCGCTGACCAGGACGCCGTGGAACTCATGTCACGCGAGGCCGGCGCGGCCATCATCGAGCTGGAGCACATGGGTGTGATCTTCAGCAGAAACGAAGACGGCCAACTGGGCACCCGCCGGTTCGGCGGACAGAAGGTTGCCAGAACCTTCTTCGTCGGCGCGATTACGGGTTCGGCGATGCTGCACGTCCTTTACGAACAGGCGATCAAGCTCGACGTGAACATCTACGAAGAGTGGTTCGTCTCCAACCTGATCATCGAAGACGGCGCCTGCCGCGGCGTGGTCGCGATGAATATCCATTCCGGTGAACTTCACACCATCAAGGCGAAGGCCGTGATCATGGCGACCGGCGGGGCAGGGCGGGTGTTCGAGCCTTCAACGAACGCATTGATCTGCACCGGTGAGGGGTTGGGACTCGCCTACCGTGCGGGCGCTCCGCTCATGGACATGGAGATGATCCAGTACCACCCGACTACGCTCGCCGGGTCCGGCATTCTCCTGTCAGAGGCCGCCCGGGGCGAGGGAGCCTACCTGTTGAACTCTGAGGGCGAGAGGTTTATGAAGACCTACGCCCCTGACTATCTCGAGCTCGCTTCAAGGGACGTCGTGTCCCGGGCCGAGCAGACCGAGATCAACGAGGGCCGCGGCATTGATGGCAACATCCTGCTTGATCTGCGGCACCTGGGACGGCAGTTCATCGAGGAGAGACTCGGCTATCTGCAGGAAGTCGCCGTCGAGTTCCTTGGCATGGACCTTGCAGAACAGCCGGTGCCGATCCGGCCCGGCATGCACTACATCATGGGCGGCATCAAGACGAATGTTGACGGAGCGACCGAAGTTCCGGGTCTTTACGCCGCCGGCGAGACCGCCAATGTATCGGTGCACGGCGGCAACCGCCTTGGAGCAAACTCGCTGCTGGACACCGTCGTGTTCGGCCGTCGCGCCGCGGTCGCCGCCGCCGAGTACGCCAGGACCGTTGGACTGCACTCCAGCGACGAGTCGATGCTTGAATTAGAGAAAAAACGCTATCAGGATCTGCTCGACAGACCTGCCGATTTGCGGTCAGCCCACGTTCGGCGCGAAATGGCCGAGAACATGACGGCAGGGATCGGAGTGTTCCGGGATCAGGCCAGCATCGACGGTGCGATCGCCAAGGTCGAAGAATTGCGGGGTGTGTACGCGAGGGTGGCGGTCGAAAACAAGGGCAAGGTATTTAATACCGACCTTATGTCGGCCATCGAGCTTGAATATATGTTGGATGTGGCGCAGGCGGTTTGCGCAGGCGCAGACGCCCGCAAGGAAAGCCGTGGCGCGCACTTCCGCACAGACATGCCTGAACGGGACGACGAAAACTGGCTGAAGCACACTCTCGTTTACAAAGACGGCGACGGCGCCCGGGTCGAGACGCTGGACGTCACGATCACGAACTGGCAGCCGGTAGAAAGGGTCTACTAAATGGAGCAGACGCTGCGCGTTAAGCGCTTCGACCCGGAGAATCCGGGGGCTTCCGGTTACCAGGAGTACACGATCGAGGTGGAGGAGACCTCCACGATCCTCGACGCGCTGATCAAGATCCGTGAAGAGATCGATGGCACGCTTTCGTTGCGCTGCTCCTGTCGCGCCTCGATTTGCGGGTCGTGCGCCATGCGTGTGAACGGACAGGCGAAGCTTGTATGCAAGACCCGGGTCAACGCCGTTGCGCCCAACGGTGAGACGATCACGATCGATCCGCCCGGAAATATGCCGGTAATTACGGACCTTGTGGTGGACTTCAAGCCGTTCTGGGACAAGATGCGGGCCGTCGAGCCGTATCTCCGCCCGGAGGGTCCTGTGCCCGAGACGGAGTACATCGCCTCCGCGGAGAGCATGGACCATCTTGTTGGCGTGGTGAACTGCATCATGTGCGGCGCGTGTGTGTCCGACTGCACGGTGCTCGAGGTCGACTCCAACTTTCTCGGCCCGGCGGCGCTCGCGAAAGCGTACAGGTTTGTCCAGGATCCGCGCGATTCACACAAGCAAGACCGACTCAGCGTCCTGAACAATTATTCGGGCGTCTGGGACTGCACGCGTTGTATGCAGTGCGTCGAGGTCTGCCCGAAGGACGTGAATCCGATGGGACGGATCATGAAGTTGCGCGACCTGGCGATGGAAGCCGGTTTCAACAACACATCCGGATCACGCCACACCGAGTCGTTTGCAAAATCGGTGAAGAAGAACGGCCGACTGGACGAAACCAAGCTCGCCGTCGACAGCATGGGACGCTTCAACGTCCCGGCGTTGCTTGACTCGGCCCCGGTCGGACTCAGGGCGATGCGCAAGGGCAAGTTCCCGTGGAAGGCGCACAAATCATCTGAGCCCGAGATGGTCAAGCGGGTGTTTGAGAAAGTCGAGGGCGAGTAGTTGATCTCACGACCTCTTTACCTGACGTCAGGGGACCGCAAATGAAGTACGCCTTCTACCCGGGATGTGTGGCGCGAGGCGGGACGCCAGAGCTACTTGTGTCCGCGAACGCCGTAATGGATCGACTGGGAATCGAGCGCGAGGAGATCGTCTCCGCTTCCTGTACGGGCGCAGGTGTCCTCCAGGAGCGAAACGAGAAATTGGGCGACGCGCTGAATGTGCGAACGTTCGCGCTGGCGGAAAAGATGGGCTCGCCCATCATGACGATCTGCAGCACCTGTCAAGGCGTCATGTCTCAGGCGAATCGGCGCGTCTTGCGGGACCCGGAATACCTCGCCGAGATCAACACGATCCTCGCCGAGGAAGGACTTGAGTACAAAGGCACGACCGTCATCAAACACCTGTTGTGGGTTTTGGTCGAAGAGATCGGCATAGAGGCGCTTCAGAAGACCTTCACCAAAGAGTTGTCGGGGCTCAAATTCGCGCCGTTTTACGGTTGCTACATCGTTCGCCCGAGCGACGCGCTCGGATTTGACGAGCACCCGGAAAGGCAGACATCGCTCGAAACGGTGATCGAGTCCACCGGCGCGGTCGCGGTCGACAACTCGGGAAAGACCAAGTGCTGTGGGTTGCCAATTCTTCTGATCAATCAGAGCAACGCGATTCAGATGGTTGCGAACCACACTGGCGAGGCGAAAGACCTTGATGCGGACGCAATGGTCACGCCGTGCCCGCTCTGCCATTTGAACCTTGACGGTTACCAGCCGAAAGCGGCGAAGCGCCGTCCGAGCGGAAAGATTGACCTGCCGATTCTGCACCTTCCACAAATGCTCGGTCTCGCCATGGGCATGCAGCCAAAAGAGCTCGGATTACAGCGACACATCATCTCGACCAAAGAGGTGATCGGGAAGGCGGCGGCGGCTCCGGCGGCGGTCGGCTAAGCGTCCGGGCGGGCCGGTCGGCGTGCTAAAGCGGTGGGAATCGCTCGCGGAATGCGCGGGCATCGGACTTGCTTCCGGTTATGCGCATCCGGCGTGAATTGACCGCTTCGTCGTAACTGAGCCGACCGGCCACAAACAGGACGTACGTCTCGGCGTCACACGAAAACGTCGCGTCCGGCATCGCTTCGGAATCATCGAACGAGAGTCCGTCCGGTTGCAGCGTTACTGTCACGGGCGACATTCCGGCGATTTCAAATTTGTAAATCACGGCCGTCTTGCCCGACTCAAGCATTGCGAAACATATCCTGAGCCAGTGGTTCGTCCAGTCGCACAAGACTTCGGACGCGTCATCGGACAAGCGGGGATCCCGCCCCATGCCGGCCTCCATGTCCCAGCGATGAAGCGATAGCTCAGCGACGCGGAATCGAACCCGGTCACGGATTTCGACGACACCCGTAGGGTGAAACACGGCCCGGGAATAGTCGTCCGGAAGCAAGCGGAATAACGTAGCGTCCAGCCGCTCTGCAAGGTTGGCCAGAGCGGACAACACACCTTCTGGAAACTCGGTTGA
>JAQBUX010000047.1 GCA_027623795.1 Chloroflexota bacterium | reverse complement strand
GCAAAAACGCGGCCGCGATCCGTGAAGGTGAGCAGGAAGTCGTGTGTATCCGTCACTCGCAGGTGCGGCGTCACGTCGTCTTCCTTGGTCATTCGCTGGCCGCGGACGCCCTTGCCGCCGCGATGCTGAGCACGGTAGGTGGCAAGTGGGATTCGTTTCAGGTAGCCGTTTGCGCTCAGGGTGATGACGACCGTCTCATGTGGTTCGGTGTCTTCGCGCCGCCAATCGCCGAGCTCCTGGGGGTGTACGACCGTACGCCGGTCGTCGCCATGCCGTCGCTTGAGGTCCAGCGTTTCCTTGCGGACCACGGCGTACACCTTCTCAGGCGACGCGAGTAGCTCTTCGAGCTCAGCGACCAGCGCCATAAGCTCCTGGTACTCGTTCTCGATCTTCTCCCGTTCGAGCGCCGCCAGTCGCCGGAGTTGCATGTCCAGGATGGCCTGTGCCTGCACCTGGGACAGGTTGAACTCCGTCATCAGGCCGGTACGGGCCGTTTCGACGTCGGAAGACGCCCTGATGAGCGCGATCACGCGGTCGAGGAACTCGAGCGCGATCCGCAGGCCTTCGAGGATGTGGAGGCGAGCGCGCGCCTTCCGGAGGTCGAACTCGGCGCGGCGGACGACGACCTCTCGGCGGAACTCAATGAAATACCGAAGCGCTTCCCGCAGCGTGAACACACGAGGCATGCCGCCGACAATCGCCAGCATGTTTGCCGAGAAACTTGTCCGCAGGGCGGTGTGTTTGTACAGATTGTTGAGGATCACGTCCACAGACGCGCCCCGGCGCAGGTCCAGCACGATCCGCATGCCCTTGCGGTCAGACTCGTCCCGGACCTCTGATACGCCCTCAACCACTTTGCTCTTGATGAGGTCAGCGATCTTGGCGACCAGCGTTGACTTGTTCACCTGGAAAGGGATCTCGGTGAACAGGAGCCGCTGGCGATCGGTTTTGCCGACTTCTTCAATCTCGTGGGACGCCTGCATCATGATCCGGCCGCGGCCGGTTGCATATGCGTTCCGGATCCCCTCATTGCCGTAGATGTGCGCCCCGGTCGGGAAGTCCGGACCCTTGACGAACTCCATCAGCTCGTCCACAGAGGCATCGGGGTGGCGGATCAAATGGGCGACGGCGTCGCACACTTCGCCGACGTTGTGCGGGGGGATGTTCGTCGCCATGCCGACCGCGATGCCGGCCGCCCCGTTAACGAGCAGGTTCGGCAGGACCGATGGGAGGACCAATGGCTCTTTGAGGGACGTGTCGAAGTTGTCGATCCAGTCGACCGTCTCGCGATCGATGTCGTTCAGGAGCGACATGGCGATCGGGGCCAGCCGCGCCTCCGTGTAGCGCATCGCTGCCGGTGGGTCGCCGTCGACGCTCCCGAAGTTGCCCTGGCCATCGACGAGCATCGCCCGCAACGAGAACGGCTGCGCCATGCGGACCATGGCGTCGTACACGGCTGTATCGCCGTGCGGGTGGTACTTGCCCAGCACCTCGCCCGTAATCCGGGCGCTTTTCTTGTAGGAGGACGTGGGCCGGATGCCCATGTCGTACATCGCATACAGGATCCGGCGCTGGACGGGTTTCAAACCGTCACGCACGTCCGGGAGCGCCCGGGACACGATGACCGACATGGCGTAGTCCAGATAGGAATTACGCATCTCGTCACTGATGTTTAT
The DNA here is from genome assembly GCA_027623795.1 of Chloroflexota bacterium. GTDB lineage: Bacteria > Chloroflexota > Dehalococcoidia > Lucifugimonadales > Lucifugimonadaceae. The sequence goes on along the minus strand of JAQBUX010000047.1, from coordinate 12,203 downwards.
CGGGCGGACTTCACCGATGTCCTGGCTTACCACTCTGGGTCTCCTGACTCGGGGAGGGGATCGACCGTACAGATGCGATGATCGCGTGAGTACGTCGGGCGTTTATCGGGGCGTATTCGACGGGTGCGCGGCTAAGCGGCCGGAACACGATTAGAACGGCCTTGATTTTACCTTTTTCAGACGCCCCGGGCAATGACCTGCGTCGTTCGTACGGGCAACGCCGCGGGCGCGCGCCCGCGTGAGAGGCTGGGAAAACCGTCGGTTATGGATTCAGACCGTGACGGAGCGCTCCAGAAACGCCGCGATCAGGTTGTCGAATCCGGCCGGCAGCAGCTCAGGGCGGTGTAATGGCCATGTGACACCGATCACCCAGTGATAACCGGGCATCTCCAGCGCTTCGATAGCGCCGGTCTCCATGTCGTAGGCGCTTGCCATAAGCGCCGGCGCCTTTTCGGCCTCCCTGATCGCGAACTCGCCCGGTCCCGGAGTCGCCACCGGTCCGCCTGCGCCGATGGTGGCCGCCACCTTGCCGCCAAGCGTCAGAAAGGTACGCATCCGCCCGAGTTCGACGGTTCGTCCCCTTCGTCCCGGCCGCGGCCCCGCGACGACCGCGTCCGCCAGCCGCACCGGACGCCGGCCCCCGAGGGCGACGTTCAGGGCGTGCATGCCCCATCCAACGCCGAGGACGGGGATGTCTAACTCGATAGCGCGGGCAAGGGCGGGGGACGGCGTTTCATTTGCGGCCCCATATGTCGATTCGCCACATAGAAGCAGGCCGCCCGCGCCGCTCGGCAGTTCGGCGTCACTCGCGATACATAACCGCTCCGAGTCAGAGGTGAGGAACGCCGAAGTGAAATTGTCCGGGCTCTCTCCGGGCGCTGTGAGGAGGACCGGCCCGCTCACGCGGCGGAGTCCGGCGGGCTCGCAATCAAGTGCGCGCTTAGAACGGGATTCCCCACAGCGGATACCAGTGCTCGGTTGAGCGTTCTACGGTCATTCCGTGACGGCTCATGAGTTTGGCAAGCGCCAGTTCGTTCGGGTGATCTCGCTCGTCCGTGCCGCGCGGGATGAACGGGTAGAACGTCTTGCGCTGGTATGTGAAGAGCCAGTATGCGGCGGAGCCTGCGTAGTGGGTGCTCCAGACGGCGGCAATGAGGAGGCTGGCGTCGGCTTCGATAGAGATGGCGTTTCCGACGGTATATACGGAGCTGGTCAGGTCCTCGAAATTACCGTCGTCAAGGACGACCCACCGCGTGCCGTGCTCGTCCTCTTCAACGCTGTGGGCGGTTTTCGTCGCCCCCTCGCCCTCGTTCAAAACGCCGCGTAATCGACTCTCAAGCGCGTCGATGAAGGGGTATTTTCCCGGCTCCGGCGGACGGTACAGGACGCCGGCCCTTCGGCCCGGCAAAATCTCTCCTGCGGCCTGCAGTCGCGCCTCGGCGGTGGCCACATTACTGATAGCGTCCCAGTCTGTTTTAGGCGGGGCGTCCCCGCGATTGAAAATGAATGCCATCTAATTCTCGAAAGGGGTGCTCTGGGGAAGTCCGCGCATGTCTCGCTCCATCTGTCGAAGTCTGGCGATGCGATCCTCGATCGGTGGGTGCGTAGAAAACAGGCTCTGGACCGAGTGGCCCTTGAGCGTCGGGTAAATCGCGAGGGCGCTCGCCGCGGTCATCGTTCGCAGGTCCTGTGCGGGCACACGGGCCATCGCTCCGCTGATCTTTTCGAGGGCGCTCGCCAGCGCTCCCGGGTCACCGGTTAGCTCCGCACCGCTGTGGTCTGCGCCGTACTCGCGGTATCGGGAGAGGGACATGATCAGCAACTGAGCGACGAACTGAACTACCAGCGTGCCGATGAGCAGCATCATCATGGCGCCGCCGTTGTTATTACGTCCTCCCCCAAAACCGCCAAAAATCATGCGGAAAAACATGATCTGCATCACGAAGCTTGCGACCGTCAGGAAGAAACTCGCGATGGTGATGACGGTGACGTCACGGTTCTTCACGTGCGACAACTCGTGGGCGAGCACCGCCTCAAGCTCGCGCGGGCTTAGCCGCTCCTGGATACCGGTTGTGACGGCAACGAGGGCGTTCTTCGGGTTCCGCCCGGTCGCGAATGCGTTGGGAGCGGCGCTATCGATGACCGCCACCTTTGGCATGGGCATATCCGCCCGCTGAGCCAATCGCTCTATCATGCCGTACAGCTCGGGCGCGTCTTCCCGCGAGATTTGCTTCGCCCCACTCGACCGCAAGATCAGACGGTCGGAGGCGAAGTACTGTATTCCCAGCATCACGGCGGCGATTCCGACTACGAAAATGAGCGGGAAGCCGGCCGCGATCAACAGCAGGATGAAGAACGTGTATACCCCGGCCAGCATGAGCATGGTCAGGTACATTCGACTACGCAGCCCGTTATCGCGAGAAAGACGAACGGGTGAGTTCGTTGCTATGGGAGGCTCCTTGTGTCCCCGCGGTCCCGTTCAGTACCCGGGGCCCGGTCCGGACGCTAGATCGCACTATCGAACGCCCGGAAACTTAGAATCGTGGGTCGGTGCTGACGGATCCACCTTGCACTCGATTGTAGGCCAAGCCGTAGCGATGGGCCAATCGTGACCCCGCGTTTGCGACCCGAAGTTCGTGAGACGATCCAGGGCATGAACGTTTCAGACTACTTACCCATTCAGGAATACGAGAATTGTGATCAACGGGATTGACTGATACACGCGCGTCAGAAACAACGGACGGGGCGGAGCGGGCCGGAGGAGCAGGATCGACGGCGGCGCCGGATGATGCGACCCTGGCGGAGATGGAGACCTTCGCTGTGGAGATAGCGGTCGCCGCCGGGGAACTGGTCTCCCTGCGGTTCGACGGCGTTTTGGACGTTGAGTCGAAGGACGGCAACGGGGCCAACCCGGTGACCGACGTCGACCGGGCGAGCCAGGCGTTGATCGCCGAGATGGTCGGCAAGCGTTTTCCCGGTCATATGGTCCTCGGTGAGGAGGACGCACCAGAGGACGAACCCGCAGCGGGTGACTACATCTGGTGCGTCGATCCGATCGACGGCACAACGAACTTCGTCAACGGCCACCCGGTTTACGCGGTGTCGGTCGGCGTGCTGCACCGGGGTGAGCCGGTCGTCGCCGCGGTGTGGATTCCGTGGCCGGTCCATGGCGGCAACGAGATCTTGCACGCCCGCAAGGGTGGCGGCGCATGGATCGGGGAACGACGGCTTGCGGTGAAAAGACCGTCGGAGGGGGAGCCGCCCAGGCCAAAACGCGGATGGCTCTCGACGCTGCCGGGAAGCCTCCGCTTCATGTTCACAGTCCAACCCGGGATGCGCGGAAACTTCGGTGAGCCGAGGACGACCGGAAGCGCCGTTTACGAGCTGGCGATGGTCGCCCGGGGAGTGCTCCAGTATGCGGTTACCGGGGCCGTGTTTTCGTGGGACCTGGCCGCCGGGACGCTGCTGGTAAGCGAGGCGGGGGGCATAGTCCTCACACCCGCCGGGCCGGACGACCATGTGGTCGGCGACTGGTCGATGCTCTCAAACTTCACGTCCGGCTTCGAAAATACGCAAGAGACGACTAAACAGATCAGGGGCCAGCGTCGCGTCGTGCTTGTGGGCGCGCCGGAGGTCGTCTGGTTTGTCTCGCAGCACTTGAAACCAAGGCGTCGCGGCCCGATACGCCGCCGATTACGCCGGTGGCTCCGCTAGGTTACGCGAATCCGAAACGTGCCGACGCGACGCCCGTCGTCAAATCGTAGGGGCGTATGGCAATACGCCCCCTACGCCCGTCCTTCGAGAGCCTCAGGACGGGTAGGCGAGAGCCTCAGGACGCGTAGGAACGAGGTCTCCCGCCGCCAGCCAAATCTCGGCCGCGCTAGCCGACCGGCCAACCGAAATCGTCATCCCGCCCGCCTATCGACGGACTAGCATCTCGCCGCCGTCCACGAGCAATATCTGCCCGCGAATCATGCGCGCATCCTCACCGCACAGGAACGCCACGACCTTCGCCACGTCCTCGGCCGTGACCACACGGCCCGCGGGCGTAACACGCTGGGCCATCTCGTAGGCGGGCGAACCCTCCGGAAAAGCGTCCACGGCGTCGGTTCGTATGAATCCGGCGGACACCGCGTTCACGGCGATGCCGCGGGGCGCAAACTCGATCGCCAGGTAACGTGTTAGCGACTCCAATGCCGCTTTCGATATGCCGACGACAAAATAGTCGGGCAGTACTGAAGTCGAACCCGGACTCGTCAGGTTGACGATCGTCCCGCCGTCCGTCATCAGGTTCGCCGCCGCGACGGCGCACTTCCAGGGCGCCCTGGCGTTGATGTCCAGCGTCCAGTCCCAGTGCCGTTCTTCGAGCTCGGACGCTGATCTCATGACGCCGGACGCGGCGTTGTTCACGAGGATATCCAGCCGCCCAAACTCGGATGCGACCTTCTCGAACAGCCCGTCGATGGCGTCTGAGTCGCCGAGATGCGCCCGGGCCCGCAGGCAACGCACCCCGAGTCCTGCCACCGCCTCTTCCACTTCGCGCGCAGCGGCGTGATTGCGGAAGTAGTTGAACGCTATATCAGCGCCGCGCCCGGCTAGCTCCATCGCGATCGCCTTGCCGATGCCGCGCGAGCCTCCGGTAACGAGCGCTACCTTGCCCGAGAGGTCACCTGAATTTTCCGCCATCTCAGACGGGCTCCCCGATCTTCAGACGCATGATTCCCAATTCCGGTTCCGCCGGGAAGTCGTGACCGGCAGCGAATCAGACATCGGCGCGTAGTGGCGAGTCCTTGCGGGGAATGACCCGGGGCCGGATAGCCACGCGCTCCAACGCAGCCGCAACTCGACGCCGGCTGGATTCCCGTCTACACGGGAATGACGGGCGACTCCAGGCGGCGGCGGTGCCGTAGGGGCGTATGGCAATACGCCCGGGAGCGGGTGGACCGGTCCAGAGGTTGGAGTCACGGGCGTCAGTTCGAACCCGAGATCGCCATACCGCCGTCGGTCCGCAGAACGATGCCGGTCGTGTAACGGGCATCCTCCTTGGCGAGAAACTCGGCAGCCACAGCGACCTCGTCAGGCACGCCGAATCGGCCCATCGGGATCCAGGTCATGATCGTATCTTTGGTTTTTTGTGGCAGCCCGTCCACGGTCTCCGTCTCGATGTACCCCGGAGCGATTGCGTTCACGGTGATGTTCCGCGACGCCAGTTCCTTCGCGAGCGAGTATGTAAGTGAGTGAATCGCGCCTTTGGAGGCCGAGTAGTTGGCCTGGCCGATGTTGCCGCTAATCCCGACCACTGAGGAGATGTTGATGATCCGGCCCCAGCGCGCCCGCACCATGCCGGGTACCGCACGATGGCAGCAGTAGTAAGTTCCGTTGAGATTGGTCTGGATGACGCGATCCCATGCCTGATCCTTCATCCGTAGGATCAATGCGTCGTCGATGATCCCCGCGTTGTTTACGAGGATCTGGACCGGTCCGAACGCCTCTTCCGTGGCGGCGAACATCGCTTCCACCTGCTCCCGTTCCGCCACGCTCCCCTGGACGGAGATAGCTTCCCCGCCGGCTGACCTGATGGCCTCGACCACCTCATCGGCGTCTTGCGGGTGCGAGTTGTAGTTGACGGCGATGCGGTGTCCCATACCCGCCAGTCGGATGGCGATGGCCCTGCCGATCCCGCGTGAAGCCCCGGTCACGAGTGTGCTGCGTGGCTCCTCAGGCAACGGGGACGTCCTGTCGTGATGCTATGCGTTCACTGCTCCGCGGAGACGTTTCAGTTCCGCTTCTGCTTGTTCCACGTAATTTAATGAGACCGTCGTGTGCGCCGTCCTGATTGCGCTGCATACCGCGGCGGCGCCGGCCTTGCCGTGACCGACTACGGCCACTCCCTTGACGCCAAATAGCGGCCCGCCGCCGTGGGCCTCGGGAAGATTGGTCACGTCATAAATACGCTGGCAAATTTCGTCGAGCTCGGCCTGGCCTACGCGTCCGGCCAACTGCTTGCGGATGTCGGCCGAAAGCGTCTCGCCGATCCCTTCCGTCAACTTCATAACCACGTTTCCAACAAAACCGTCGCACACGATGACCTCTGCGCGACCGTGCGGGATGTCGTTCGCCTCGACATTGCCAATGAAGTTGAGGCCGCTGGCCTTCAGAAGCTCAGTCGCATCCCTCGTCTGGGTGTTTCCCTTGCCCGCTTCGGCGCCGATGCTAAGGAGGGCGACACGCGGGTTCTCGGCCCCGAACACGACCCTGGACAGCACCGCGCCCAGAGCGGCGTAGTCAGCAAGCTGCTGTGGTTTGCAGTCAACATTGGTGCCGATGTCGATGACCATCGTCCCCGGCGCAAGTCCGTAAAGCGGACCGCCGAGCGCTGCACGTTCGATCCCGTCGAATGTGCCAAATACGACTGTTGCGGCCGCGATCGTGGCTCCGGTCGAGCCCATACTTACGAGCGCTTTCGCCCGGCCGTGCCGCACGGCGCTCGCGGCGCGGAAGATCGAGGCGTTGCGTTTCGTCATGTAGGCGGTTGCCGGGGCCTCGCCCTCTTCGACCACGCCTTCCGACGGCTCGATTGAGATGGAGAGGCCTGTCAAATCATGTTTGGCCAGTTCGGCCTCGACCGGTCCGGGATCGCCGACCAGGATGATCGATACGTCGCCCTCGCGCGCCGCCTGCACCGCACCGGCGACGATCTCCGCAGGCGCGTTGTCGCCGCCCATTGCGTCGACCGCGATGGGGATCAACTCTTTCGATGATTCGGCAGTCAATTACTCTCCAGCAGTCCTTCGTACACGTACAGCCCGGTTAAACCGATTACTCGCCATCGACCGGGACATACGCCTGACCGGTGATCACGTCGGAGCCGTCCTCTTTCCGGACGCCGATTGCTATCTCGGCGACGCGCAGACCGTCGGAATCGTTCACACGCGTTACCTCGCCGAACGTTTCTACGGCCTCCCCCGGAAAGACAGGACCCCGGAAGCGTACTTTAAGCCGTCCCCCGGCCGCCCAGCGGTCAGGATACGCGGATGTGAGCATTTCGGACACCATCGCCAGGGTCAGCATACCGTGGGCGATGCGTCGTCCGAACGGCGTCTTCTCGGCAAAATCCGGGTCGAGATGGATCGGGTTGTGGTCACCGGCGGCGTCCGCGTAGGCCTCGACCTGCGCCTGAGTGATGGTCCGTACAACAGGTATGAGTACGTCGCCGGGCTCCGACGGAGTACGTCGCGCTCCTGCCGTCACGAGGCGTTCACGATAATCAGGCTGCTCGATTCAGCGACCTGCGCTCCAGATACGTCCACGAACGACATCTCGACGGTGGCAAATCGACTGCCCTGTCGCTCTGCGTTCGACTTCAAGACAGCGCGTATCTCGATCGGCTCGCCGGGGGACACCGGCCGGTGGAAAGACACTTCCTGCGATGCGTGGACCACCTCCACGGAGCCGTCGGCCAGCCCGAGGTGGCTGATGAAACGCGACAGACCTGCCGCGATTACCGCCATCGCCGGTACGCGCTCCGACGGGTGAGCGCTCTCATCGCCAACGGCCAGGGCGTACGCCTCAGCATCGTCGGCGCTTATCACGAGGCGTTCGGCTGGGAACTCGTGTCCAGATTGGAGGTCTTGCAACTGCATATGTTTTTCCGGACGATAATCCCGATTGGGCGCCCCTTTGACCCTCAGAAGAATATTAAGAATGCCCCGACGACCTCGCAACGGATCGTGCGGGCCTTTGGGATCATGCCCTCTCAACCACGTACGTTCCGCTTATCGGCATTTATGCCTCGTTCAGTTTCCGATCATTCCGCGGTCCCACGCGATCCCTGCATGTCTATCGCCTCCGCTATTAACCGGGAGGCGAGTTGAAACGACACTTCGTTGCGGTAGTCGAGGGACGACAACGCAAGAATCCTGTACATAACCCCGCTGGAGACGCGGGCTTCGACGCTCTCGCCGAGTTTGGGCACGCGCACCCTGAGCGCCTCCGCGATCGCCGCCGCCGCGGCCAGTCCGCTACGGTTCACGAAGACACGCGTCATCACCTGTCCGTCGTAGTACAGGGACAGGCCGGACTTGGTTTGCGCCAGCGTGACGCGCATGTGGGCGCGCGGCTGTTCAAGAACCTCGTAGGCGTGTTCGAGCGCTTTGGATCGGGAAATTGCCATCAATCAGCGTCGTTCCGGCAGGGCATTGAGTGTCGATACCGCGACCGGCAGACCGGCTCGTTATTCTGGAGATTGGAGCCGGAAGTATAATCTCCGCGCCCGGCATCAGGCGTTCCGGACAGGCTCCTGGTCAGACCTGACGCGGAACTGAGTGCTCGTGCGAATGGAGGCTCCGCAGTGGACTTGACCGGACATGTGGCGATAGTGACCGGCGGTGCGACCGGCATCGGACGCGCCATCGGCATCAAGATGGCCGAAGTCGGCGCAGACATCGTGGTGTCCGACATCGACGCCGACGCCTGCCAGCGTACGGCTGCCGAGATCGCGTCTCTCGGTGTCCGATCGGTTGGGATGCCCGCCGATGTTACAGATGCGGACGCCGTTAGCCGCATGGTCTCCGATACGGTCGACCAGTTTGGCAAGATAGACGTCCTGGTCAACAACGCCGGTGTCGCGGGCGCACCCGGTTGGTACGAACATCCGGTGTCCCGCGTGGAGGATTGGACCTTCACCTTTGGCGTCAACGTGAAGGGCATGGCGATCGTGACCGACGCCGTGCTCCCGCACATGAAATCGGCGGGCTTCGGCAAGATCGTCAACCTGGCGTCCGTCGCGGGCCGCCAGGGCCGTCCTTCTCTGCCACACTACTCGGCGACCAAAGCCGCCGTCATTAACTACACGCAGTCGCTCGCGAACGAGCTCGGGCGGGACAACATCAATGTAAATGCCGTGTGCCCGGGCCTTCTCTGGACTCCAATGTGGGAGCAGGTCGGCGCCCGTTACGCGGTCGGTGTACCGGGTTACGAGGGGTTGAGCGCCCGCGAGGTTTACGACCGAACGGTGCAGGACATCATCCCGCTCGGCAGGGGACAGACACCGGAGGACATCGGCGATGCGATCGTTTTCCTCGTTTCGGAGGATGCGCAGAACATTACCGGGCAGTCTCTTAACGTCGACGGCGGGGCGTTCCTCAACTGAGTTTCATATCTTTCGGGGTCTCTAATTCCGTCAGTTGTGCGGGACAGGAATGTTGAAGTGCCAGAGCTAGATGATCGAATAGCCGTCGTGACGGGCGCAGGCAGCGGCATTGGACGTGGCATCGCGCTCGTACTGGCAGAGCGTGGGGCGGGATTGGTGGTATCGGACATCGATCTCGCCGCCGCCGAGACAGTCGCTGGCGAGGTCCGTTCCCTTGGACGTCGGGCTGTGGCGATTGAAGCGGATGTGACGGACAGGAGCTCTACGGGCGCGCTGGCCTCCGCGGCTGTTCGGGAGTTCGGCCGGGTCGATATCCTCGTAAACAATGCGGGCGTCGGTGGAGCCGCCGGCTGGTGGGAGCGGACCAGCCCAAGTCCAGAGGACTGGGAGGCGACTTACGACGTCAACGTAATCGGAATCGTGAACACGACTCTCGCGTTTCAAGGCCATTTGAAAGAACGTCGCTCCGGCCGAATCGTAAACATCGCCTCGGCGGCCGGCCGGCGAGGCACGGGCGGGTTCGCCCACTACTCCGCCTCGAAGGCCGCTGCGATAAACGTCAGCCAGGGATTCGCCCTCCAGCTTGCACCCTTTGACATCAACGTGAACTGCATCTGCCCCGGACTGCTCTGGACGCCGCTCTGGGAGAAGATCGCCGAGCGCGACAGGATCAAGTCCGGCGAGACCGAACTGACCGGACGCCAGGTGTTCGAGGAACGACTTGCGCAGTCAACGCCGCTGGGCCGGGAGCAGACACCGGAGGATGTCGGAAGGCTTGCCGCGTTCCTGGCATCGGCCAGGTCGAAGAACATCACCGGCCAGAGCATCAACCTGAACGGCGGCTCGTACATGAATTGACGGGCGACGAACGTCGACCTGTCAGTCACACAGCACGACGGGCGGAGCAAGCCCCGCCCCTACGCGGACAACTTGTCACGGCGAATAAAAGCGCCGGTCGCACCGGCCTACGGCAGCGCCGCCGCCCCTGTGCCTGCTTCCAGCATCTCGCGTAACTCCAGGCCTAACCGGTCACGCGTCATAGGTCCTGCGTACTTCTTCACCACGCGTCCCTCGCGGTCGACGAAGAACTTCTCGGGTAATCCGACGACGCCCCACTCGACTGCCGCCCTGCCGTTTGAGTCGACAACGATCGGGTATTCGAGCCCGAAGGCGTCCCTGAACTTGCGGGTCTCACTGTCTACATCCCAGATGGCGATGCCGACGAACTCGACCCCTTGATCCCGGAAGTCCTGGTACGCGGCTTCCAGGGCGGGGCTCTCCTGCCGGCATGGCGGGCACCATGAAGACCAGAAGTCCACCATCACGATCTTCCCGCGGAAGTCGGAGAGTCGCACAGTACCGTCGCCGTCCAATGCCGGGAGTGCGAAGTCCGCGCCGACCTGCGCCGACACGTCACGTTCGCCCAACGACTGGTTGACCGCCAGACCGCCGGGATTGCCGTCGTTCTGGATGATCGCCCAGATAAGCAACGCGCCGATCAGGACAGACGGCACGCCGACGATGAAGCCGATTAACTTACGTTGTGTCATTCAGGCGTTCGGATCTCGCTGGAGGATTGGACTTCAAGTCTACGTCCTCACCTACGTGCCGAACCCGTCGCAGGTCTTCGCTTTCCGGTGCAAATCCTGGAACGGCCTAGATAGCCGAGGTAACATCCTCCATCCCGGCGAGCGCCCGAGCCGTCAGCGCGTCACGCTGGGATCGATGCTCAATATCGTCGATCTCACCGGCCTCGAGCCGTTCGTCGAGCTCGACGATCCGTTGGAGGATGTCCATCCGCTCTGTCGGAGAAACCGCCAGAACAAGCCGCCGGCGACGGTTTGTTGCGAGGACGTAGACCACCAGGCCAGCCATCGCCGCTGCGATCAGGAACGGGAAACCGAACACCACAACGTCGCCTCCCGGGATAGATTCATTCATCCGCTTGAAAAAGCCGGGCTGGGGCAGATCTTCGATGGCGAAATTCATCTTGAAGCCCGGCTCATAACCGGACCCGGCGTACTCCGCATACGTGATATCGCCGAGTTCCGTCGTCCGAGTTTTCGCCAACCCTTCGCCGACCACCGTGCCGAGTTCCGGCGGCACGAGCACCCGAACCTCGTCAGCCCCGAAGGCGAGTGAGCGCGTGAAGTTCATGGAGTCGCCGGAGTAGTTGATGGCGTAGCTGTACAGAATCTCATGCTCGCCGGGAGGTACCGGGTTCGTCATCGCAAAGCCGGTCCCGATCTCTAACAACTGTCCCTGCGGCAGGACGCTGTCGACCGCCAGCTCCTGATACCCCTCCGGGAGGCTGAACCGCACCATGTTCAGGCCCGTGAAGCCGGGATTTGTAGGGTCCGGGATGAATGTACGGTCGCCATCGTTTCGGAGCGTAACGAGGTCGAGCACGCCCATCAGCCGGTCGGACCCGGCAACGGTCGGAACGATCGTGGCATGAGCGCTGACGCGGATGTTTTCCAGAGAGTTGGTCGCCTCATGGATCACGATCGGAAGGTTGGCCGGGGCGGCTTCGTCCTCGAGGAAGATAGAGTCCGTGACGCCCTGGTACTCCCAGGCGAGTCGGTATCGAACGCCCTCCTCGTGGATCAGATCGGTGAACTCAAAAGTTGGGTCGTCCGGACCGACCAGAGCCGCTCGTTGCTCTATGACCCCGTCGTCGGTGATCGCCAGCAGAGCGATCTCGAAATCTTCCGGGACCTCTGCGCCCTCGGTGTCGTTACGCACGGCGCCAGCGATCCGCTCCGGAGTCGGGCGTTGTGCGAGGGCGTCGTCGCGGTCCATCGCCGAGAACAGGACGATCATCGCAAGGAGCGCAAGGACCGGTATCGCCGTGATGAGCCGGTTCACTCGTTCAGATCTCACTTGCTTTGTCCCTCAACTCTCGTCGGCCTCTGTCCGGCCGTCAGACCTTGCCAGCCTGAGCGCGGCGATCTCTTCCTCAAGCGACTCCCGCGTTAACAACTCTGGAGCGTTCTCGGGATCTTCTTCATGTCCCAACCGGTCTAGCTGTCTAATCGTCGCCGCCGCCCCG
>JAQBUX010000046.1 GCA_027623795.1 Chloroflexota bacterium | reverse complement strand
GGTTGGCGGCGGCGAGTGTGTCCAGCGCCGAAGAGTACGCAACATTACTCCGGGACAACGGTCCCAGTGGAAGCGCCATGCCGGTTACAATCCGGCGTCACGGCAACAAATTGAGACCCGCGGTGGAGCCCGCGTGCTGGAGACCATCCCAGAAATCGCTGTCGGAGCGGGTCCCACGGCCAGACTGCTCCCTAACCCTTACGACGGGCTCAGGACAGGCTCCCAACCCCGCATCAATTGCGGGGCAGGCTCCACGCCGGGAGGGCACCCTGCTGGGAGAGGGGGCAAATATCTCAACCTCAGGTCCGCCAAGACCGAAACCAATCCGCAGCGCAACCGCCGCTTATGAACCACGGTCCGCAAAACAAGGAGCACTTGATGTCCGACACGATGCGCGCCGCCCTCGACGACGGCAATGGGACGGTGAGCATTCATCAGGTCCCGATGCCGCACAGGTTTCCCGGCTCGGCCCTGGTCGCCATGAGACAGATCGGTATTTGTGGTTCAGACCTCCACATGAACAATGAGCGGTCTGAACCGCAGTCGCTTCCCTCCGGGCACGAGCCGGCAGGTGAGGTCCTGGAAGTCCCTCCGGGCGAGGTCCGCATACGGCCCGGCGATCGGGTGGCGATCGAGACGATCGGCTCCGGCAAGGCGTGTGAGAAGTGTTACTACTGCCGAACCGGCCAGTACCGGCACTGCATTGACAAAGCGGCCGAGTCTGGAGGCGCGTTCGCCGAGTTCATCACTCGAACTCCCCTCGGCCTGCACAAGTTGGCGGACGACATGTCCTGGCAGGACGGTGCGCTCGTCGAGCCCCTGGCCGTGTCCGTTCACGCCGTCCGCTGGGGTGGTCTGCGCCCGGGCGACACCGTGGCGGTAGTTGGCTCGGCGACGATCGGACTTGCGGCTATCGCGGCGGCGCGGTCGCTTGGAGCGCGGAAGATCGTGGCGTCAGCCCGGTATCCGCAGCAGAAGGCGATGGCCGAGGCCTGCGGCGCCGACATGGTCGTCGGGAGCGAGCCGGGTGAGCTGGAAGACGCCGCTCGTTCCATGACGGACGGGCTTGGCGCGGATGTTTCGGTCGAGACGGTCGGCGGCAACTCGATAGCGCCCTTGGAGACGGCATGCGGCGCGACGCGATCGCAGGGGACCGTGATCATTGTCGGCGGCTTCCGCGGCGCGCTGCCGTACGCGTTTCTGCCCCCGATGCTGAGCGAACTGACCTTCAAGCTCTCATCCTGCTACGGCATCGTCGACGGCAAGCATGACTACGACGTCGCTATCGATCTCCTTTCCCGCAAAGACACAGGGTTTAACGAAATCGTGACCCACACCGTGTCGCTGGACGAGATCGAGAACGGCTTCGACCTGGCGTACGACAAGACCAGCGGCTCGGTCAAAGTCCACGTAACGGTCTAGAACCGCTCCGGGACGATCCGCAGCACGCCGAACGCACGCCGGTCTCACTCGCGCGCCATGCCTTGATCGCTCAGAAGTTGCGACCGCGCAATCACCGCCATCCGGATTGATCTAACCGGCTCGCGGCCGCTGTCCGCACGGTTCGGCAAACCCTGACCCAACGGAATGCCGCCGGAAGCCGCCTCCGCACGATATTCAAGTCAAGTGGGCTGTGTGCTCCGCAGTTCCACTTTCCGCCGTGCCGTCGTGGGTCTTCATTGGCCCACGACGGCCAAGGCGGAAGAAGCGCCGAACCCGGCTGAGGCGTGGCCCCCGGGATCACGGCAGGCGAGCCGGAAGGCTCACGGATGGAGCCGTTGGCGATGCAGGGGATGCGACCCGAGGCCCTCCCACACCCGAGCCACACGCGGGACGATCAATTCACCGCAGAAATGTGCGACCCCGGACGGCGGACATCTACCGGGGTGACGGACCCGATTCTGGAGTAAGAGGGAACGGATTTCGACTATGACCATGATCGAGGAGACTAAAGTGATCCCGTTCGAGGCGGCTCCGGGAAAGCCCGGGCGTTCGCCAGAAGAGCGACACGACGAGGGTTCCGAACGGGGCAAGATCCTTGAATTCGGGACGTCCCACCGTGCCGCCGTTACCTCCCGAGCAGGCAGCCCCGCGGTGTCCGTTATGGTCGCCACGAATGACGATGTGCTGCGGGCGGAATTGACCCGGCAACTCGACGGCTCGTTCGGCGTGGAGCTTCTGGCGGCGACCGACGACCCGATCATGGCCGTCGCTTTCGCCCAGGGCATGGCTCCGGAAGTGGCGATCATCGGGATCGACGAGAGCCACGAGCAGCTCTGGATCAAGACGGCGCACGCCATCCGCGAAGCAAGCCCAGAGACCGGGATCGTTGTGATCGCCAAAGACACCGATACCGAGTACGTGGAAGACAAGATCAGCCGGAACGCCGGTGGATGGTCGTATCTGCTCCGAAAAAACGCCCCAAACTCGGACGCTCTTATGCGGGCGATCGACGGCGCCGCGTGGGGCCTCGTCACGGTCGACCCGACCGTATACGACGCAGGAGCCATGGTGCTTTACGGGCTCAGCAGCCCGGAGCAGCAGACGCTCAGGCTGATGTCGCTCGGATACACAGATGATGCGATCGCTGAGCGAATGGGAACCGATGCGGACGCGGTAAACCGTGTACAGCAAACCCTGTACGACAAGTTGTCGATCAAGCCCAACTCCGGCGTGGATCGACGGGTTCGGGCCGTCATGACCTATCACCTCGCGATGCGGTTCGCTCAGGCCGAGCCACCGTTCAACGAACCTGCCTGAGAACCTGCATAACCCGCATAGAGGGAAGGTTTAGATATGACAACCAGAGCAGCGCATCTACCAGTCGGCAGTATCCGGATTGCATTCGGTACCACCGCCACGATCTTCGTCATAGCAGTGCTGGCCGCGCTGACGGCCATGGTTCTTCTCCTGGCGCGCGGTGGCAACAGCGAAGTGAGTCTGTACGAGACAGGCCTCGCCCCTGTGATCGAACGTCACAACGCAGCGGTCGCTAGCTGGAACGGCTTCGTGGACGAGCACAACGCCTCCGCCGTCTTCTCCCTCGGGGGATACGACGCCCAGGCAGCGGCCGCCAGAGTTCAAGTGGACGCGATCGCCGCAGAGATGGAAGCGACGGTCGCCCAGTGGGCCAGCATCGTTCCTCCGGTGAGCCGGGCCGAGCCGCACGCACTTGTACTTCAGGCGATGCAGTTGACGGTTGAAGGCGTTACGGGCATCTCAGCGTACTTCGATGCGGCGGTGACGGGCGAAGGCGACTACGCACAGGCCCGACTGTCGCTGGCGATCATCGACAAGGCGACCGCCTACTGGGCTCAGGCGAAATCTTTCGAGGGCTAACTCCGCCGTCGGCTCTCAATCTCCGGAGGGAGGCTACCGCCGTCCAGGCGGAACCAAGGCCGAACCCTCTCCGGCCCCGCCCCGGCGGTGGCCTCCACTCCCGGAGAACTTCTGGACGCCCCTTCGGGGGCGTCCTTTTCGCGTGGGGCAAAGATTGCCCATATTCGCCAGCGTACCGAAACATTATCGAAACACTTCCGCGCTAGCATCGAGTTCGCCCCGGAGAAGTACAGCGGGAAATGCCGGATCCTTCCCTCCGGCGACGGAACGGATGCGTCTGCGTGGCCCGGGGCTATATCATTCCGGCCGAACAAGGGCGGACTCGGACCGTCCAACTGTCCGGACGGCTGCATTTGACAGGAGACGGAGATGCCCTACAAAGCTGAATACATCTGGATAGACGGCAGCCAGCCAACTGGCAAAATGCGGTCTAAAACCAAGGTAATAGCCGATGGCGTCGAGCCCATGATCTGGGGATTTGACGGCTCCAGCACCCGGCAGGCCACGGGCGACAACTCGGACGTTGTCCTCAACCCGGTGCTTGTCCTGCCTGACCCGCTCCACGGAGCCAACGACAAGCTGGTGATGTGTGAGACGCTATTGACTGACATGACGCCACACCCGAGCAACACGCGCGCAGCCTGCGCGTCGGCGGCGGAGAAGTACGCCTCGTTCGACACATGGTTTGGGATCGAGCAGGAGTACACCTTTTTCGAAGGCATCAAACCGCTCGGCTGGCCGATCAACGGCTTCCCCGCCCCACAGGGCGGCTACTACTGCGGAGTCGGAGCGGACGAGGTATTCGGTCGTGAGATCGTCGAAGAGCACCTCGACGCTTGCCTTGAAGCCGGCATCCACATCTCAGGCACCAATGCCGAGGTAATGCCGGGCCAGTGGGAGTTTCAAATCGGGCCGGTTGGAACGCCGCGTGCGTCCGACGAGTTGTGGCTGGCACGATGGCTGATGTACCGGATCGCCGAGGACCACGGTGTCTCGGCGACGCTCGACCCGAAGCCGGTCAAGGGTGACTGGAACGGCGCGGGCGCACACACCAACTTCTCGACCAACGCCATGCGGGAGCGCTACCAGCCCTGCATCGATGCGGCCGAGGCGCTCGGGACCAAGAAAGACCTGCACATCGCCAATTACGGCGACCGCATCCAGGAGCGGCTTACCGGTGAGCACGAAACGGCCAGGTACGACCAGTTCTCGTACGGCGAGTCCGATCGTGGCGCATCGGTCCGCATCCCATGGCAGGTTGTGAAAGACCAGAAGGGCTACATCGAGGACCGGCGGCCGAACGCCAACTGCGACCCCTACGTCGTGACCCGTCTGATCATCGAGACGGTGTGCGGCGCGGCCAGTTAACCTCGTCCCGAAGACCTGACCGATTGCGTGAAACGGCGGCGCCTCGAGGCGCCGTTTCTGTTTGTGAACGCCATGGCAGGAACCCGGCAAGCGGTACAATGCGCCCGCTCTCAAGAGTTGATCGTTACCAACGTGCAACCCGTCCCAGTCGGACCGCGCTCCACGACCAGACGGGGTGGCTGGCCGATCCGCTCGTACAACCCGGCGTAGCCTTGCGACGACCCCCGATCTTCAACCCATTCAGATCCACAGGACCCTGATTTGAAGCTCACCAACCCTGACCTGATACGGAGCATCACGAGCGAGTGGAAAGGCGAGCGGGACCGGACCGGCCGCCCGCTCGTGGACGCCGGCATACTGAAGCGCATGGAGGCCGTGACGAGCGAAGAGGCGTGGGGCGTGCTTCGTCGGCACGACTACCACTTCAACTTCGCCGGGGACTTCCACATCCTCCACCCTGAGCGGATCCTCGTCGGAAGGGCCGTCACCTGCCGTTTCGTGCCGACCCGCCCGGACCTGAACAACGCGATCGAGCGGACCGGGCTGGCCGAGGGTCGCGTCGGCGGCCAGAACTCGTGGGTGATCGACGAACTTGTGGAGGACGACGTGATCGTCGTCGACCTGTTCGGCAAGATTTTTGACGGCACATTTGCGGGCGACAACCTGTCGACGGCGATTCGCGTGAGCACTAAACGCGGAATGGTGATCGACGGGGGACTTCGCGACACGCAACGGATCGTGGAGATGGAGAACTTCAACGCGTTCATACGGGGCATGGACCCGTCCGCGATCAATGACGTGTCCATGCCGGACATCAACGGCGTGATCCGCATCGGTGTGGCGACTTGCCTCCCCGGAGACGTGGTGCTCGGGACGATGGAAGGTGTGATGTTCATCCCGCCTCATCTGGCGGAGGAGGTCGTCACGAGCTCGGAGAACGTTCGCCTGCGTGACGAGTTCGGCCAGCAGAGGATCGCCGAGGGTGTGTACACCCCGGGCGAGGTAGACCGGGCGTTCTCCGCGGAGATGGAGCGCGACTTCGAGCAGTGGTCGGTAAACCGCGGGCCTGCCTGATCCGACGGCTTCTAGCTCGTTATGCAACTCACCGACGCCGACCTGATCAGGAGCGCCACCTCCGAGTGGACCGGTGACCGCGACCCCCACGGACGGCCGATGGCGCCCGACGACATCCTGACGCGTATGGAGTCGGTAACGACCGAAGAGGCGTGGGGCGTTCTCAGGTCACACGGCTACCGCCACAACTTCGTCGGGGGCTTTATCGACCTCCACCCTGCTCGGGTTATGGTCGGACGTGCGGTCACCTGCCGATGGGTGCCTCTGCGTCCCGACCTGCACGGGGCGTTGCTGAAACTCGGTGAGGATGAAGGCCGCGTCGGGTTCCTCAACTCCTGGGTGATCGACGAGATGGTGGATGGTGATGTGCTCGTCGCCGACCTGTTCGGCCGCGTGAATCTTGTCGGGGACAATCTCACCGCCGCGATAAGGGCCAACGGCGGTCGCGGCATGGTGATCGATGGCGGCATCCGCGATACGCAGCGGATCGTGGAGTTTCCGGCGTTTGGCGTGTACATTCGGCGCATGCACCCGGAGGCGATACCCGGGGTTACGATGCCGGACATCAACGGCGTAACCCGGATCGGTCCGGCGACATGCCTGCCCGGAGACGTGGTTCTGGGGACGATGGAGGGCGTGATCTTCATCCCGCCCCACCTCGCGGAGGAGGTCGTGACGACCTCAGAAACGGTCCGGTTGCGTGACGAGTTCGGGCAGCAGAGGATCGCCGAGGACGTCTACACGCCCGGCGAGGTGGACAGGGCGTTCACCGATCAGATGGAACGCGATTTTTCGGAGTGGGCCTCGAATCCCCGTAGCGACAGGAAGATCAATCATGCCTGCAGTACATGACCGCGGCGGCCTGCCCACCGACGAGCCGATCGACCGCCAGGAGCACGAGTGGGCGGACTGGGAGCGCCAGACCCAGTCACTACGGACAGTTCTTGATCAACGCGGCATCATGAATGTGGATGAGCTTCGCCGAGGAATCGAGTCGATCGACCCCGCCGAGTACGAGTCGTCCACCTACTTCGAGCGCTGGTCTGCGAGTATCGAGACGATTCTCGTGGAGAAGGGCGTCCTGAGCAGGGCGGAGATCGACGAGCGGGCACAGGCGTTGCGAGACCGTTGGGGCTATCCGGGATGAGGGCCGTCACCGATGCCGCACCCGCTTTCTCGGCCGGCGATCGCGTGCTGGTCCGCGACGAGACGCCGCCGCACCACCATCGGACGCCGTGGTACATCAAGGCGCGGCGTGGGCGCGTTCTTGAGTTCATCGGCATGTATCTGAACTCCGAGACCCGAGCCCACGGCGGCTCCGGATTGCCCGAATTGCCGATGTATCGGGTCGAGTTCGACCAGACCGATCTGTGGCCGGACTATGCCGAGTCGCCGAGTGACAAGCTGTGGATAGACCTTTACGAACACTGGCTGGTCCGCGCCCGATGACCGGCCTGAGAACCGAGAGATTGTGCAGATGAGCAAAGGCGAGTTTTACGACACCGGGTGGCGACCCAATGATGACGTGCACCGTGACGAGGACGGACGTCCCCACGATCATCCCGGCGTGCAGGAGGACGCAGTGCTCGGGGTCCGCGCCTCGCGGGCGCTGGCGATGCATGAGCTGCTGGTCGAAAAGGGCGTGATCAACGACGGCGAGGTCGACGAAGCGATCTCCCGTTGGAGCGAGCGCGTTCCCTCCAATGGCGCCACGCTCGTGGCAAAGGCCTGGTCCGACCCTGAGTTCAGGACACGGCTGCTGGAGCATCCGAAGGAGACCGTGGTCGAAAGCGGCTTCGTGCCGGAGCACAATGCGGACATCATCGTGCTGGAGAACACCTCGCAGGTGCAGCACATGGTGGTCTGCACCCTCTGCTCGTGTTACCCGACCGCCCTGCTCGGCCCCCCGCCGGACTGGTACAAGAGCTTCTCCTACAGGTCACGCGCCGTGACGGAGCCGCGCAAGGTGATGTCGGAGTTCGGGCTGGAGTTGGAGCACGATGTCGAGGTGCGAGTTGTCGACAGCAACTCCGAGCTCAGGTTCCTCGTGATCCCGCGCCGCCCCGAAGGCACCGAGGGCTGGAGCGAGGCGCAGCTTGCGACGCTGGTGACCCGCGACAGCATGATCGGTGTGGCCGCGCCGTTAACGCCGGGCAGGGTTTGACCCTGACGTCCACCGCCTTGCGCGTTATGACCCCGGCCGATGTGGCTCCGGCGTCCGAAATGTTTGTAGAGCGACATCGCGCTCGGCGATCCGACAACCCGCTTTACCCGGCCAATCTCGACACGCCTGAGGCCGTGGAGCAACTGCTCTCCGACTGGCTCTCGACCGGCGAAGGCATCGTCGCCGAAGAGGATCGACGCCTTGTCGGATACCTGACCGGCCGTGCCGTGAGCGGTCTTGGCGGTGTCCGGATGTCCTTCCTCTGGGAATGGGCGCATGCGACCGCCGCCGACGCTCCCGAGTCGTTGTTTTCGGACATGTACACGGCATGGAGCCGGTTGGCTGGCAGGCCTGAGACCTCGCTCCACATGGCGATGGTGTTCGCAGACGATGTGCAGACCCACGACTGCCTTGTGCAAACGGGTTTTGGCCGTCATCTGATCGATGGCGGCAGGGCGGTCCGCGACGCGCAGCAAGTTCCGGCGGTCCGTGCAGAGACCGGCGTCGAGGTGTCCAGGCCAACGCTCGAAGAGCTTGTCCTCGTCAACGACATGGAGGCCGGACTGCACGCCCACCTGGACGCGCCGCCGATCTGGCGCCCGAAATCTCCGGGCGGCGGGCATGTGTACGACCGGACGTGGATCGAGCGACCTTCCAGGGGTCTGTGGGTGAGCCGGTCTGATGGCCAAATCACCGGCTTCATGAGCGCTGAGGCCGGAGCACAGGAGCCAAAATCGCTGATGTCGCCGCCGGTGGCACACATTACCGGCGCATTTTTGAAACCGGAAGCCCGTCGTTCCGGCGCCGCTCAGGCCCTTCTCGCTACGCTACTTGGCTGGGTCCACGAGTCCGGCTGGGGATCCTGCACGGTCGATTTCGAGACCTCGAACCCTGAAGGTTCGGCGTTCTGGCTCGGCCCGGCCGGGTTCGAGCCGCTCTTGTACACGATGGCCCGCAGGCTGGACGCACGCTACGTTTCCGGCGGGTAGTCGCCGCGGAACTCGGTCGCTCGAACGGGCGGTTTGCTGGTCGTGGCTGGGCGCCGCAGAGTCTCGCAGTTCGTTGGGCCGGGTTGCAGGTGATTGGGCGAACCGCGGTGTGCGCACCGGGAGATGCTTCGCTCGGCTCAGCATGACAATTCGTTGTCGTGACCTGTGCTCCAATGAGCAAAGTTGGCGCATGCCGGGCGTCGCGGGCGGGATTGGTATCCGTCCTCAGGTCGATACCAATCGACCCCTGCGATGTGGAGAAGGTCAAATCACCGCTGATCAAGCGTGTACGACCGCGTCGCCGCGCTGAAAAGCCAGACGATCGCCGTCACAACCCCTGTCCCGATGACGCCGACCATGAGCGCCGGTTCGGGCCCTATCGCGGCGACGAGTGCGCCAAACACGAGCCCGCCCGCCGGGAAGAAACCCCAGGCCATCTCGTACGCGCCGAAGATCCTGCCGCGCATGTCGTCCTCTACACGCGTCTGGATCGCCACGGTGCCGAGCGTGATGTGGACGGCGTTCACGACGCCGGCAACGACCGCAAACGCTATCGAAGCGGCGAGCATCGTCGAGACGCTGAATCCACCGATCGCGACGACCGTCAGGGCGTTCGTCACCAGCATCCCGAGCCCGGCCCGCCGCACGCTCCCGCTGGTGCCCAGCCAGAGCGCCCCCGCGACCGCGCCGACACCCATCCCCGTAAGGATGGCGCCCTGCTCGACCGCGCCGCCGTCGAACACGTCAGTAGCGAAGACCGGCGCAAGGTAGACGAAGCCACCCAGGAACACGGCGTTAACCGCCGTGAAGAGCATGACGACCGAGACCACGCTGTCCGACCTGATCTTCCGAATGGCGTCAGATATTCCTTCCCAGATCGGCGGCTGCCGATCCTCGATCCGCTGAATCGGACTCAGCGTGAGCAGAAGCAACGCGGCGAGGGCGAACATGATGGCGCCCAGGGTGAACGCGCCCTCCCCGCCGGTGAGCGCAAGCAAAACCCCGCCAACAAGCGGTGCGGTGATGCGCGAAATGTGGAATGCCGTCTGATCGAACGAGACGGCGCGGACCAGCTGGCTGCGATCGACGAGGTTCGTGATGAACGCCTGCCGCGCCGTCCAGTCGTTGCCGAACGCGGCGCCGAACGCGGCTCCCGAGGCAACGATGTGCCACGGCTCCAGAGCGTCCGCGAAGTCGAGGATCGCCAGGATGGTCATCGTGACGGCGCCGACAGACGCGCCCGACACGAGCATGATTTTGCGGGAGACGCGGTCGGCGAGCACACCGCCCACCCCGGCGAATATGAACTGCGGAACGGCGATCGAAGCTCCCAACGCCGCCAGCCAAAGGCCGGAATCGGTCATGTCGTATATCAAGAAGCTGTTGGACACGATTACGAGCAGGTGGCCGGTGCTCCAGGTCAGCGTCGCACCAACGAATCGGAGGAACTGACTCTGGCGCAGTACGTGTGGGAGCGCGGCAGTGGCGGTCAGGTCGGAGGGCGGCGTTAAGTATGTCCCGGTCGCGTCAACGTTCTCAGCCATGACCGATCATTGTGCGGCCTCAGGTAGTGGGATGGGCTACCGCGCCCGGTTGCGCCGTGTGATCTGACATCAGATGGCTCTATCTTCCGGCACCCCTCACCAGTGATGACGCGTTGAAGCGCCGTCCTTCAGAGAAGGACCCCCTCACCCCATCCCTCTCCCGCGGTGGGGAGAGGGGGCAATGGGCGGTGTTTGAGAGATCGATCAGCGTTATCAGCGCCGAAGCCTCACCTACGATGCGGTTGGACCGTAATCGCGGCCGGTTACGACGTGTTATTCGGCGTCAGCGGACTACCGAAGGTCTCGGAAATATCCAGGCTTGAAAGATTCCGTCGTTCCCGCGCAGGCGGGAATCCAGATTTGGTCGAATTACGCCTTTGACGAAGGCCGCGAAGAACTCCAGGGGCGTTGGCGGACGGCTACCCGCCAGAACGGAATAGCCTGAAGACGGACCAGCTCAATGATTCTCAAAACTGTTGTATCGCGTCGTCTTCAACGCCAACGCTGCATAAACCTCGAATACGGTCTGGTCAACGGAACCAACGACCTCAACGACTCGGAGTTTCATCGCGGCAACGCGCCGTTTGGCCTCCAGAAAGAGATCTCGGTGCTCAGGGATGGTTTGTACCGTTGCCCTTGTGAACACAGGGTTATCGAACCCTTTCGTTTCAGCTTTATCTTTGGCCAAGTTGAACGCGAACGTGGCTGAGTTGGGAACCGAACTTGGCTGGCCGTGTTCGAGCAGGCGCTGTTTCAGGCGATCAGACCGACCGACATAAATGGGCTCCTGATTCTCGTAGAAAACGTAAATACCACAAATTGGAATGCCTTGGAGATTCTCCCTATCAATGGTCGGACTCGACTGGAGTTTGGACAGGAGAACGGGCAATGTCTGGATCATTTCATTGAATTGTTCGATCGTTTTCATACCATCCTCCAACGGTTGCCAGTAAGTGCAAAACAAGGGCCTTGAGTCGCCACACACCTACCCGTTTGGCTTGATGACAAGCTTTACGCCCTTGCCCTCTCCGGAGTCCTTGATCGCCTGTGGGGTGTCCTCAAGCGCGTAGCGCGCTGATATGACACCGTCCAGGTTCAGCTTCGCCAGCTCTCCGGGCGTGCGGTGGAACACTTCTCCACGTCCGAACGCTGACTGGAGAACGACCTCCCGGTACTGCATGTCGTACAGGTCGACCGGAAGCGGGGCTCCCACGGGCGCGACGCCGATCATCAGGACCTGACCCCGCGGGCGCACAAGCTCGACGCATTTCGCGACTAGACCCGCCTTGCCCACAGCCTCCGCCGCGATGTGCAGTCCTCTGCCCTTCGTCAGGTCTGCGACGAAATCGTCTAGGCTGGATTCAGCGGGGTCGTGGAACACGTCAACGCCAAGCTGCGCCGCGAAATCCCGCCTGAAGGCGACCGGCTCCGACATCGCGACTGTCTCGACTCCGTGCGTCTTCATGAACGCCGCCGTCATGAGCCCCATCATCCCGCCGCCGATCACCAGCCCGGCGGCGCCGTCGTCGATCCGCAGCCGGCTGACACCTGACAGGCAGCAAGACGCGGGCTCCGTGATGCTTGCGATCTCGACGTCCAGCCCTGTCAGCACCGGTACGGCGGACACCGCCGGCACGGACGCAAGCTCGGCGAAAAAGGCCGCTACCTGCGTGTTGCGCTCGCAGCGTGAGACGGTCCATGTACGGCAGTTCTCGCACTCGCCGCAGGACGTGCTGTGGTTCAGGACAACCATCTCGCCGATGCGGTCCCGATTTACGTTCTGGCCGACATCGACGATCTCGCCCGACGCCTCGTGACCCAGGATCTTTGGCGGTGTCGAGGGGAACAGGCCCTGTGTGATGTGGACGTCCGTACCACACACGCCGACCGTGCCGATCCGTACAAGCACGTCGTCGGGCCCAACGTCGGGGTCAGCGACATCCCCGAACTCGAAGTTTGTCCCACCGAGCCATGTCGTTGCCTTCAACTAGCACTCCTTCTGGTTACGTTTGACGGTTCGCGGTTTCCACAGCGTTTCAACTCTCGCGCACGCATCGGTCCGCGTATGTCCGTCCGTGGTGTTGAAGCGCAGAGTATCGCGCGGGTTCGAGACCGGGGGCGCACCGGGAATGAATTCAGCCCGTCAGACCGTACTGCGGCTGTACACTCGCCGCCAGCCAATCGTCGCGGGCGGTAGTCTTGGGTGACGAACTGCTGGAGGTCCGCGAATCGACCCCGCGGATAACCACCCCCCAACCCCCTCCTATATTAGGAGAGGGTCATCCATGACGGGAGTTTGAATGAGCAAGGTCACGATCAGGGACATCCGGGTGATCCTCACGGAGCCGGACGGTATTCGACTGGTCATCGTAAAGATCGAGACGTCGGAGCCCGAGCTTTACGGGGTCGGCTGCGCCACCTTCACCCAGCGGCCGACGGCCGTGAAGGTTGCGATAGACGACTACCTGAGGCCGTTCCTTGTAGGCCGGGACGTTGCGGACATAGAGGACATCTGGCAGTCCAGCTACATATCGTCGTACTGGCGCAACGGCCCGGTCCTCAACAATGCGATGTCCGGCGTTGACCAGGCGCTATGGGACATCAAGGGCAAGATGGCAGGAATGCCCGTTTACGACCTTTTCGGCGGCAAGGCGCGGGAGGCGGCGGCGGTCTACGTCCACGCCAAGGGCGCCGACAACGCCCAGGTTGAGGACGAAGTGCGGTCGTTCATGGCGGAGGGTTTCCACCACATCAGGGTCCAGATCGAGACCCCGGGCGGCTTTGCGACTTATGGGACCGGCGGGCGCGGGTCTGCGAATATCGAGACCAGTGCGACCTCGTCCGAAGAGGGACCCAGGTGGATCACACAACGAATCATCGAGCGCGATCCAAACTTGAACTACGCCCATCCCGGCGGAGTGTTCGAGCCGAAACCGTACATACGCTCCGCCCTCGGGTTGTTCGAGCACCTGCGGGCCAGCCTCGGCTATGACGTCGAGCTGCTACACGATGTCCACGAGCGCATTCCGCCGATCCTCGGCGTGTGGCTGGCGAAGGAGGTCGAGCAGTATCAGTTGTTCTTCCTCGAGGACCTGTTCCCTCCGGAAGACCAGGAGTATTTCCGGATGGTGCGCGGGCAGACTTCGACGCCGATCGCGATGGGCGAGCTTTACAACAACCCGGCCGAGATAACGCCGATGGTCAAAGACCGGCTGCTTGACTTCATGCGGGTCCACATCTCACAGATCGGCGGGTTGACGCCGGCCCGCAAGCTGGCGGCGCTGTGCGAGGCGTTCGCCGTCCGGACGGCATGGCACGGACCCGGCGACACGTCCCCGGTTGGGCACGCAGCGAACCTGGCGCTTGACCTGAGTACGAGCAATTTCGGCATCCAGGAGTATTCGATATTCGGCGAACGGACACGCGAAGTGTTCCCGGGCAGCC
>JAQBUX010000045.1 GCA_027623795.1 Chloroflexota bacterium | reverse complement strand
CAACTGCTCGATGATCTCCGCTGCCGAGACCTGGTGCTGGTAGTTATCCCCCAGCGACTGCCAGACGAGCCGGCCCTCTTTATCGATGATGTAGACGGATGCGTCAGCCAGGTTGGTACCGAAGTTGCCGAACCGGTCCCAGCGGAGTGGCACCGCCTTCGACACGTCGTAGGCAAGTGGGAACTCGATGCCTACCGCTTCGACCGAAAAACCCGAGGAGCTCAAGTCCTGGGTGGTGACGGCGATAATCTCCGTGTTGAGCGCCTGGATCGCCTCGTAGTTGTTCTGCAACTCCACGAGCTGCCTGCGGCAGTAGGTTCACCACCAGGCGCGGAAGAAAGCGAAGACGACGTTCCCTTCTCCCACCTGGTCGCCGAGCGACACGGTCTGGCCCTGAGCCGTCGGTAGCACGAAGTCAGGCACAAGGCCGCCGACTACCGGCGGACCCGTTTCGTCAACGGCATCTACGGCGTCTAACGAACTCGCCGGTTCCGGCCCACCACAATCACCGGCGGACGGGTCGACATCTATCTCCCCCATGGCGAACATTTCAAGGTCTTCGTCGCTCGCCACACAAGCGTTCGCTCCGCCGCCGTCCGCGTGATCGTCAGCGACGTTGCCGGGCGTAGCAGCCCTGTCGACCCCTGCGAGCGCGGCCAGGGTGTCGAGCACCGACTCGGTCGTCGGCCGGTCCGAGATCGTCTGGCCTACAAGGCCGGATTCAATCGTGCCGTCGGTCTTGATAATGAATGTGGCGAGCGTCGCCACGCCGTCACCGAGCAGATCGTAGACGCCCCATTCGCGGGTGACCGATGTGTCCGTGTCGTACAACACCGGGTACTCAAGCCCGTAACCATCCCGCATGGCTACGGCGTCCTGGACTTCGTCGACGCTCACGACGATTATCTCGCCGCCAAGTGATTTGGCCTCCGAATACGCCTCTTGCAGCTCGCCGAGCTGACTACGACAGATTCCTCAGAAGAAACCCCGGTAGAAAACCAGAACCGTGTTGGAAGCGGAGTAGACATCTGAAAGCGTGACCGTTCCACCGCCAGCGCGGGGAAGTTCAAAGTCCGACACGACGGAGGTCGTGTCTATGGGGGCCCGCGTGGGAAGCGGGGTCGTGGTTTCGGACACGACCGGCGGACTGGTCGACCGCGCTGTAGCCTCCGGGGTGGCCGCAGGTGCGCTTTCGCTGCCGCAAGCCACAGTGATCACCGCGAGGAACGCGAGCGCGGCGCCCAGGGCTCCCAGCCGTCCCGAGACCAGCGTCCGGCGATGCCGGGAGCCGATACTCGTGTCCTTTTCCACGCGGTGGCCTTTCAACGTTGACAGGGTCGCTGACCTCAACCCCGGTGGTTGTCGCGCTTAGATATCCAGGTTGTCGAACTCCCGGATAGGAATCCGGCCATTAATTGTTACGTAAATCCGCCAGCGAACGTTTTACGGCGTCGAGGCTCTCTTCGATGTGCTCCGGCTCGACCCATCCCATATGACCGATCCTGAATATTTGCCCGGCCAGCTTCTCCTGCCCGCCGCCCAGCTCTACGCCGTACTCGTCTCTCGCTCGCGCTACCAGGGCGCGCCCATCCACGTCGTCCGGGATGCGGATCGCCGTCACGGTGTCGGACGCGACTGAGGCGTCCGGGAACAGTTCGAGGCCCAGTCGTGTTGCACCGTCTCGCGCCTGCTGCGCCCTTGCTGAGTGCCTTATCAGCACCTCTTCGATGCCCTCGGCGACGATCGCCTGCAGGGAATGGTCCAGGGCGTAGATGGTCGAAAGCGCCGGGGTGAACGGCGGCTGGCCCATCTGGAGGAACTTTTCGTACTGGTCGAGATCGAAGTAATACTTCGGGATTTTGGACGTTTCGTGTGCCGACCATGCGCGATCGCTCAAGGCGATCATCGCGATGCCTGGCGGCGCCACCCATGACTTTTGCGACGCCGTGCCGACAACGTCCAGCCCCCAGTCATCCATCGGCAGCGGCACGCCGGCAGCGCTGCTAACGGCGTCCACAAGCACGAGCGCGTCCGACTCGTCGTGGACGACCTTCGAGATCGCCGCTATGGGGTTGACGACGCCGGTCGAGCTTTCGTTATGGGTCACGACGACGGCGGCGCAGTCCGGCATGGAGCGAAGCTCCTCCCGAACGCGCTCGGGATCTGCCGCCTTGCCCCACTCGAACTCGACCCGCTTTACATCCGTGCCGTACGCCTCTGCGATGTCGCCGAAGCGGTTGCCGAAGGAACCGATGCTGATCGACAGCACACGATCACCGGGCGACAGGGTATTGACGACCGCCGCCTCCATCGATCCGGTGCCGGACGCCGTCAGGAAGTAGGCGCGACCTTTCGTGCCGAGTACCTGTTTGAAGTTGGCCGTCATTCGTTCGATGATCTGCGCAAACAGCGGTCCGCGGTGGTTGATCATCTGTGACCCGGCCAGCGCGAGGACGTCGTCGGGCAGCGGAACGGGGCCGGGGATTCTCAGGTTCACGTCGGGCATTTCTTTCTGTCGGATTGCCGCCAGGATGCGGACGGATTGGTTGGATTTTTGGGCGCGCCTCGGCGCGGCAAGCAGGATAAATATCGTAGCGCCACGATAAGTCTAGCGACAGTGGGGGCGAGGCGGCGTGATGTGGGCGTGAACTTCTTGTGACGGTTAGACCAGACGCACCATGTGGTAGTTGCGTGCTCCACGACGGAGGAGGATCACCTCTCCGTCGGTCGCCTGGTTGATCCCGACCCGGCTCCTGGCGTCCGTGACGCGCACGTTGTTCAGGTAGACGCCGCCGCCCTCGATCAACCGGCGCGCCTCGCCGTTTGAGGTCGCAGCGCCGGCCGCCGTCAGGAGCTGCGCCACCGGCATACCCTCACCTTGAAAAGAATCCCGCTGCAACTTGGTGGACGGAACATCGGCGAATATGTCGAGCAACTCGGCGGCGGACAGACCGTCCAGTTCGCCTCCAAACAGCACGTCCGTCGCCTTCAAGGCCGCCGCCACGCCGTTTGGCCCGTGGACCATCTCGGTCACCGTTTCGGCGAGCGCTCGCTGCGCCTCGCGTTTCTGCGGCTCGGACGCCACCGCTTCTTCGTACCCGCCGATCTCGTCGGGGCCGAGCAGGGTGAACAGCTTCAAGTACGGGACAACGTCGGCATCATCTACGTTGATCCAGAACTGGTAAAAACGGTACGGCGACGTCTCCTCGGGGTCGAGCGTCGGCGCTCCGCCCACGGATTTGCCGAACTTCTGGCCAGAGGCTGTCGTGATGAGCGGGTATGCGAGGGCGTGCGCCTGCTCTCCACGCGCTCGGCGGATCAGGTCGACGCCCGCCAGGATGTTGCCCCACTGGTCTGAACCGCCCATCTGCATCTTGCAGCCGTAGGTGTCGTGCAGGACGAGGAAGTCGTAGGCCTGGAGCAGCATGTAGCTGAACTCCGTGTACGAGATTCCCTGCTCCCGCACCATTCGGCTCGCGACAGACTCCTTCGCCAGCATGTAGTTCACGGTGAAGTGCTTGCCTACATCCCGCAGGAAGTCGGTCATACCGACCTTGCGAAGCCAGTCTGCGTTGTTGATGACGCGCGCCGGATTGGACTTCGTATCGAAATCCAGGAAATGGGCGAGCTGCCTTTTGATGTTCTCGACGTTTTCGTCGATCTGATCGACCGATAGCAACTGCCGCTCGTCGTCACGGCCTGACGGGTCGCCGATCATCCCTGTGCCCGCTCCGGCGATGGCAATCGGGGAGTGGCCGTGCCGCTGCATACGCACCAGACCCATGATGGGCACCATGTTGCCGACGTGCAGGCTGCGGGCGGTGGGGTCAAACCCGACATATACCGGGATCTTTTCGCTCCCGACAAGTTCTTCGGCGCCCGGCGTGATGTCGAATATGGAGCCACGCCAGCGCAGCTCCTCGATGATGTCCATTCCGCTCACCGGGTCCCTGACTTGTTGCCGGCCGCGTCGAGAATTCGCCGTGTGTCTGTGACGTCGATGTTCATTTGATCTATCAGGGCCTCAACGGTCTCGAATCGCACCTCTTCCCGTAGCCGCTCTACGAACTCGACGGTGATTCGACGCCCGTAAAGGTCGCCCTCAAAGTCCAGCAGGTACGCCTCGATCAGCCGCGGCCCGCCGTCAAACGTCGGGCGGATTCCGACGTTGGTGGCCGCCATGTGCCGGTCCTCACCTTCACGGTTCTGACCCCCGGAGGCGCCCCGGGGATCGGGCGTTCCAAGCGTCACGAACGTGGCATAGATTCCGTCGGCGGGCAGTGCTCCTTTCGGATCAGGCGTGATGTTCGCCGTCGGGAACCCCAACTTCCGCCCCCTGCGGTCTCCTTCAGTCACGATGCCGGAGATGCTGAAGGTACGGCCGAGCATCTCCGCTGCGGAAGTCACGTCGCCGGCGGAGAGGATGGCGCGTATGGCGGTGCTCCGCACGACGTTTCCGTTGACTATGGCGGGCGGCACGACCCGTAGCGTGAATCCCATCTGTTCGCTCAGCGCGTTCATCCGCGATTCATCGCCGCCGCGGTTCCGGCCGACGGTCGCTCCCGGGCCGAGCACGATACCTTTCATGTCCAGCTCCACCATCAACACGCGTGCGAACTCGTCTGCGTCGATGTTGCGGACCGACTCATCGAACTCGACCTCGATCACATGGTCTATCCCACGCGCCAGGATCAGGGATCTGCGATCAGCCAACGGGCACAGATGCGGCGCCGGAAACTCAGGGTTCAGCAGGACACGCGGCGGGTGTTTGAACGTAATCGCGACGCTGGTCGCGCTGGTCTCCCGGGCCAGCTCAACGGTCGCGTCGAGCAGGCGTGCGTGTCCGAGGTGGACGCCGTCGAACGTTCCGACCGTCACCACCGTCGGCCCGCCGGGTGAGACCGCCTTGAGCTGGGACTTGAGGCTCATAGTCCTGTCATACGAATTCGTCCGCCGCTTCCTGAGTCCGGTAACCCCGGAGTCCCGGAGTCCCGGAGTCAGCGAGGTTAGACCGGGCGCTGGATTCAGCCTACACGCCTATCGGTTGCGCACGCAGCGGAACTCGGTTGCTTGAGCCGATAGGTGCGACGCTTTGCACGCCGTTCATTAGCGTGGCGAAGTTCTCGAAGGTCAACGACTGCGGCCCGTCGGACATCGCGTGGTCCGGGTTCGGATGGACCTCGACCAGAAGCCCGTCCGCGCCGGCGGCGATGGCTGCCACGCCCATCGGCAGCACCAGGTGCCATCTACCAGTGCCGTGGCTCGGGTCGGCGACTACGGGCAGGTGGCTCAGGCGGTGGATCACCGGGATCGCCGCGATGTCCAGCGTGTTGCGGGTGTAGGTCTCAAATGTCCGGATGCCGCGCTCGCAGAGGATCACGTTCCGGTTGCCGCCCGCCAGTATGTACTCGGCCGCGTTGAGCCAGTCGTCGTAGGAGTTAGCGAAGCCGCGTTTGAGGAGCACCGGCGTGGTGAGCTCTCCGACTGCGTCCAGTAGCATGAAGTTCTGGGCGTTTCGGGTCCCGATCTGGATGATGTCGGAGTACTCGGCCACGAGCTCGACATCTTTCTCGGACATGAGTTCCGTGATGACGGGCATCCCCGTTTCTTCACCGGCCGCCTTCAGTAGCTTGAGACCCTCTTCCTTGAGGCCGCGGAACGAGTAAGGCGTCGTCCTCGGTTTGAACGCGCCACCGCGGAGGACCTGAGCGCCCGCTGCCTTCACGGCGTTGGCGGTGGACATGAGCTGCTCTTCGGACTCGATAGAGCAGGGTCCGGCCATCACTACCGGCGCGTTGCCGCCGCCAATCTTGACGCCTTTGACGTTCACCACGGTGTCCGTCGGATGAAACTCACGGCTGCCCAATTTTACGATTTTGTGATCCGGACGACCGCCTCGACGCCGACCATCCCCTCCAGTCCCGACCGCAGGTCTTCGGTGATGTGATCGCCAACCACGCCGATGACGGTCCGTTCAACTCCGCGGATTAGCTCCGTTTTATTCCGGGTCTCCGCGACGTGGGCGACGACGGCCTGGATCTGCTCCTCGGTGGCCAGCCGCTCCATCGTGATAATCATGGAACTTCAACTTCCCGGCGACGCTCGCCGCTGAAACTATCGGTGTCCCCGTTGCGCGCCTCTGTGCGCTCTGGCCGCGGATCAGGCCAGTGCGCCGACCTTTCCTGACAGCGCTTGATGCGCCTCAAGCAGCAGTTCCTCGGTCGTATTCCAATCGATACAGGCGTCTGTAATAGAGACCCCGTATTCGAGTCCCTCTACGCCGTCGATCAGCTTCTGAGCGCCCGGCCGCAGGTGGCTCTCGAGCATGATGCCACCGATCGCACGGTTGCCGTCCGTCCGCTGCCGTATGACGTCCCGGAACACGATGGGCTGACGGTTGTGGTCCTTGTTGCTGTTTGCGTGGGAACAGTCGATAACCAGGTTCGGGGTTACGCCGGCCGCGCCAAGCAGGCCGCAAGCGGTCGCGACGGATTCAGCGTCGTAGTTCGGCCCCCCAGAGCCGCCCCTCAGGATCAGGTGTCCGGCGCGGTTACCGCGCGTGTGGACGATGCTTGCGCGTCCTTCGCCGTCAATCCCTAGAAATGCGTGCGGCGACTGAGCTGCGACCATGGCGTCCACAGCTATCTGAAGTGTGCCGCCGGTCCCGTTTTTGAACCCGATCGGCATACTCAATCCGCTCGCCATCTGGCGGTGAGTCTGGCTCTCGGTCGTACGGGCGCCGATCGCGCCCCATGAGACCAGGTCCGCGAGGTACTGGGGGGTGAACGGATCAAGGAATTCGGTCCCTGACGCCAACCCCATCCCGGCGACCCGTAGCAGGAACTTGCGTGCGCGGCGGAGCCCCGTCGCCACATCAAAGGTGCCGTTCAGGTTCGGGTCGTTGATCAGGCCCTTCCAGCCCACCGTCGTCCGGGGCTTCTCGAAGTAGACGCGCATCACGACGAGGATCCGGTCGTTTACCCGTCGAGAGAGGTCGGCAAGCTTTTCGGCGTACTCAAGTCCGGCCTTCTCGTCGTGGATGGAGCATGGACCGACGAGCATGGCCATGCGGTCGTCCCGGCCGGCGAGGATGTCCTCTAACTCGCGCCGGGACCGGGCCACGAGGGCCGTTGCTTCGGGAGTGATCGGGAGTTCCGCCAGGTAGTCGTCCGGCGGCTCCAGACGTTCCATTCGCTCGACGTTTACGTTGGAAGTGGAAGGGGATGGCATTTTCTTACTGGCTCTTTCGTTCTGGGCATTTCGGGGGGAAGAGGCCCCGGTGAAGGGGGTGAAGTCAGGTCGGCCAGGTCGTCCTGGGCGTCAGCGTCCTGGATAAAGGAACCGCCGGCGCCGGTCGATCTGACCATTCCGGATTGCGAAACTAATCTGTGGATTCATGTCACTTTTTGTCCGATGGAGTCGGCTGAAGGCGACCCGCGCGTTACGCGCGCAGTCGAGGTTGGGCAGCGAGAAATTGGGATTCACGGGCGCCCTGGCGGAAGTTAGCCGCTATAGGTGTAGGGACGCCCGCTCGTAAACAACGGGACCAGGGTGAAGCGCGCAAACCCGCCACACAGAAGTGCCTGCGCGGCCGGAGCGTCTTCAGATATGGCTGGTCTACCGTTCATTTACCTGTCTCTGTCAGGTCAGTTTGCTCTGTTTCGAGCGCAAGTTTACCGCGTCGCGCAGGTAGATGTGTTTTATCTCCTGCGGAGTTCGGTCCGTATTCCACATCAACAGCAAGCGGATGCAACGCGGCTGGCCGTGCGGCACTTCCATTTCGTGGCTGTTGAGGAGCGGCACATGGATCCAACCCATCATCCTCGCCGCCACGGCAGGGAACTCGGCGACGAGGTCCCGGGTGGTCGTGAAATGGGCTGAGGCGAGATCGTCTTTATCGATCTTGTTTGCGGCGACGACCTCATTGATGAGCTCCGTTGTCGCATCGAGGATCGCCTCTCGCGTGTCCTCCGTAACGGTCGTCGCGCCGCGCACGCCTCTGACTATCATCGTCCTCCAGGTGGGAACAAAACCGGAATCTTGTCGGCGTCGACTCGGCTGTTCGCTTGGCCGAACGCCGGATTGTGTGCGGCCAGCAGTTTATCCGGCGCGGGTCCCCGCGGCCAGTTCCCGAATCAGGGCGCCGGCGCGCTCTGCGGACGTCTCCTCGGGACCGTCCCCAATCACATCGACCAGAACGCTCCCGACTAGCGCCGCATCGGCGAACTCCGAGACGCGTCGCACGTCGTCAGCCGTTCGGACACCGAAACCTACGCCAACCGGCAGGTCCGTGTGGCGACGGACCTCGTTTACGAGGACTTCAACGCGGTCGAACGCCGTCTCGCCGACGCCGGTAACGCCGAGCACACCGACGCAGTAGATGAACCCGGACGCGCCGTGGCATGCGTCTTCGACACGCTGAACGGGGCTGGTGAGCGCGACCAGTGGCACGAGGCTCAGGCCGTTGGTTTCCGCCGAGGCCCGCAACTCAGCGTTCTCTTCCGTCGGAAGGTCCGGCACGATAAGTCCGTCGATTCCGGCGTCCGCTGCGTCCCGGCAGTATCGATCCGGCCCGTAGGAGAGGATCGGATTGTAGTAACCCATGAAGACCAACGGGATCTTGACGCCGGCCGCCCTCAATTTACGAGCCACATCCATCGCCGTGTCGGAGGACACTCCCAGTTCAAGGGCGTGTTGGCTGGATTTCTGGATGGTCGGGCCTTCCGCTAGCGGATCGCTGAACGGCACGCCGAGCTCGACGATGTCTGCCCCGGCCGCCTCAAGTTCGGGGACGATCCGGAGAGTGGCTTCGACCGACGGGTAACCGATGGTTACGAACGGTGCGAGCGCGGAGCGGCCTTCATCTTTCGCACGTTGGAATGCGGCCTTCAGGCGATCGGACATCGAAATATTATTGCCTTTCAGGGACGGGGTTACCGGTTCATGTTTCCAGACGGATCAGTTGACGAGGAGTAGTGCCACCACGTTCTGTACGGCATGGGCGACCATGCTCGGATATATCGAACCGGTACGCGCATAGAGCCACCCCAGGACGATACCGAATATGAAGACCGGAACCAACAGCCCGATGCTGAAGTGGAAAACCGAAAACAGCGCGGCGCTCAGTGCGATCCCTCCCCACATTCCGTAACGTTTGACGAACGCCGGGAGCGCGAAGCCGCGAAAAAACACCTCTTCGCAGAACGGTCCGAACAACCCTACGACGATGATCGGCAACACCAATTTACCGCCCGAGTAGTCCAGCACTTCAGACGCCGAGTCGGGTGGTTGCAGAGCGTCTATGCCGGTGGTTTCGGACAGCAGTATCCACAACCCGCTCGCGACAAGGCCGACGAACCAGGCTCCCAGTGCGAGCGCATAAGGCGCGCGCCCGGTGGCGGGGATGAAACCCAACTGCCGGACGCCGGCCCAGTCCTTCACGTTGACGACCAGCAACACGGCGCCGAGAAAAAACGCCTCGAGCACCGCAGCCAGCGCAAGCGAGGCCGGAAAACCAAGCAGCTGGCCGTCGTCAAGCCAATCCCTTGACTCACCCGCCAGCGATACGGCGATCGACACGAGGATGACGGTGCCCACGAAGACGGCGACGACAAGCCCGGACGCGATCAGGACGGACCGAACGGTCCACGGGATCGTGATCTGATCGCGATCGCCGCCCGGGAGCAAGATGCCCGGGAGTTGCACTAGGATTCCAGCCAGCTCACGTTGCCGTGGAGATCCGCCGGGTGCGACTTCGATGCGAACACCCCGTACTCGTCCTTTGACGTGGAGATGGTCGTGTCGGCGCCGTGGCCGGGAAGGACCATCGTGTCATCGGGCAGCGTGAACAGGCGGCCGGTGATGCTGCCCACCTCTTGCTGGAACAACTCCGGACTTCCGCTGCGACCGGGACCGCCGGGGAACAATGTGTCGCCTGAGAACAGCAGCGTGTGCCCGCCGTCCTCGGTATCGATCGCATAGCAAGTGGAACCCGGTGTGTGGCCCGGTGTGTGGATGGCGCGGATCTTGAGTTGACCGACGATTGTGATTTCCGGGGTCATTTCTGGTGTCTTGTCGGCGCCGAGGAGCCACTCCGTCACCCCGTTGCCGCCGAGTGCGGCGGCGTCAGCGGTTCCGATGCTCACCGGAACTTTGTAAGCGCCGTACACAGCGTCGAACCCGGCCAGGTGGTCCATGTGGTTGTGGGTTATCAATATCGCGCGGACGTCGGTTTCCCGGGCCTGCTCGATCACCGGTTCCGGGTCTTCCGGCGCGTCGACGATGGCGCTCTGCCCGGTGTTCTTGCAGATCACCAGGTAGCTGTTGTTGTCAAACCGGCCACATGATGTTTTGTGGACGACAATGTCACGGTCCTGGTAGTGGATGGCCATCGGCCGTCACTTCTCCTGTTTGATCGTCGACGCTTAACGTGGACACAAGGCTACCCTAATATGTGCCGTTTCCGGTCGATGACGCCCAACCCCTGCCCAAACTTTGGGGGTCTGAGTTAGACCGCGACATCGGAATCGCAACGACGGCACGTTCCGGACCCAGCGAACGCTTTTCAATTGAGGTGAAAACATGAGCGCACAGGAGCCGCCGTCGCACGGCGCCGCGATCAAAGCCGGTGGATTTACGCTGAAGACCGGTGAGGAAAGCGCTCGGCTGGAGATGGAATGCCCGCACCAGAACGGGTTGCTTTACATGGTCCCCGGCGATCGCAGCTGGGTTTGCGAGGACGAGTTACGACCCGCTCATGTGCTCGCTGGATTTTTTGGCGAGATTGCGGAGTTGGATGACGCCCGCATCCGGGAGGCCATGAATCGGTGGGGCCTGTACTACCGTCCACGGCCGCTCGCCGCCGCGGACGACTCCGAAAATGGAAACGGCTGAAGGGTCCTGTGTGTCGAGAGTCGGCAACGAATTTTCGTCGGCCCTACCGCCCGCGGACGCGAACCGGGCGCACTCTATTCCGATGAATAATCAGCGTGCGCCCGGGACATGGAGTCACCTTCCGGCCGTCGGCCGCTAGTCGAGCCCCGGTTGCGGATTCGCGTCCCGGATGTCCGGTACGCGGCCCTCAGAAACTGGCCTCTCCGCCTGATCGGGCTCGATCGGCGATTCAGGTTCCGGCTCTGGCGTTGGTACGACCGCAACCAGCGGATCCTCACCTGCGATGATCGCGATCATCTGTTTCCCGTCGATCGTTTCGTGCTCGATCAGGAACTTGGAGATGGCGTGGAGATGGTCCTTCTTTTCGTTGAGGATTCGCTGTGCGCTGTCCCAGCCCGCTTGAAGCAGCGCGTCGACCTCGTCGTCGATGATCTCCTCGGTACGCGGGCCGTAGTCGCGGTGCTCGCCGAGGTCTTTGCCGAGGAACACCATCTCTTCGCGCTTGGCGTACAGCCGCGGTCCGAGCTTTTCGCTCATGCCGAACTGCGTCACCATCGCTCGCGCGATCTGTGTCGCCTTCTCGATGTCGTTTGACGCGCCCGTCGTGACTTCATTGAAGATCAGTTCTTCGGCAACGCGCCCGCCCATGGCCGTGGCGATCATCGCCTTGAACTGGTCTTTCGTCTGGAGCGTTCGTTCCTCGTCGGGAAGGTAACGGGTATATCCGCCCATCCGGCCGCGGGAGACGATTGAAATCTTATGGACCTTATCGGCGTGTGGCATGAAGTGGCCGACGGTCGCGTGGCCCGCCTCGTGGTAGGCGGTGACCTCTTTTTCGTGCTTCGAGATCACCCTGCTCTTGCGGGCAGGACCTGCGATCAACCGGTCGATCGCTTCGAGCATCTCGTCCTGGCCGATCTGCTTCTCGTTCCGCCGCGCTGCGAGGATCGCCGCCTCGTTGATCAGATTCGCCAGGTCGGCGCCGCTGAACCCCGGGGTTTGCTGCGCCAACGCCTGCAGGTCTACGTCGTCGGCCAGTGGCTTGCCCTTGGCGTGGACGTCGAGGATCGCCGTCCTGCCGCGGATATCCGGGGAGTCAAGCGTCACGCGCCGGTCGAAACGGCCGGGACGGAGGAGCGCCGGGTCAAGAATGTCTGGCCGGTTGGTTGCGGCGATGATGATGACGTTTGTGCCGGTGTCAAATCCGTCCATCTCGACCAGGATCTGGTTAAGGGTTTGCTCACGCTCGTCGTGCCCTCCGCCAAGGCCCGCGCCGCGGTGGCGACCGACCGCGTCGATCTCGTCAATAAATATGATCGCAGGGCCGTGCCGCTTGGCCTGCTCAAACAGGTCACGCACACGTGAAGCGCCGACGCCGACGAACATCTCGACGAACTCGGAACCGGAGATCGAGAAAAACGGCACGCCGGCCTCGCCCGCGACGGCCTTCGCCAGAAGCGTCTTGCCGGTGCCGGGAGGGCCAACAAGCAGCACGCCGCGAGGGATGCGGGCGCCGAGCGCCACGAATCGCTCCGGGTACTTCAGGAACTCGACGACCTCTTCGAGTTCCTGTTTTGCCTCCGGAGCCCCTGCCACGTCGAAGAAAGTGACGGTGGCCTTTGTGCCGACGAACATGCGTGCGCGGCTGCGGCCGAAGCCGAGAGCCTGGTTGGAGTTGCCCTGGGCCTGCCGCATCATGAACAGCAGGATTCCGCCGAACAGGATGAGCGGCAGGAAGTTGATCATGATGCCGATGAAGCTGCCAAGCCCGCTTCCGGCCTCTTTGACCTCGATCGAGACGTTTTCTAACGCGCCGGCCTGGTCCAAAAGCTCAACGATGCTCGATCCAGGCTCCTTGCGAGACACGAACGTGTTCGCGCCGACGTGGATCGTGAGATCGTCGCCCGCGACCTCGATCAGGATTCGCTCGTTGCCGGGGTTCTCGGCCAGATCGACAACCTCGCTGATCGGTATCACGCGGGCGTCGTTAAGCGGACCGCTATCGAAGAACAGGAAAAAGACCGTGATTACCGCAACAACGATCAACAGATAGATCATGCTGTTACGCATCCAACGCCGGCTCACAGTCACCTCCCAGGTGACCGGACGGGTTCTGCGTCGCCTGTTTCTTCAGGCGCAGACCGTCCAACTCAAGTTTTAAGTCCGTCGAATAAGATGTCGGGGACGGTCAGATCGGTGTCTGGCGCATTTGCGGCACGAAGGTCAAGTCCGCCGCGAACCGCCGATTGAATCCTACCACAGCGGCCTCATTCCGCCCCGGGTGAAATCCCGGAACCTGAACCGCCGGACTGATCGCAATGCGCCAGGCGCTACTCAAACGTTGGTACGCCCCCCAACGACGACCGGTTCCACGTTCCACAAAGCTGCCCCCGGTCTCGAACGTCCCAACGTAGACCGACAGCGGGCCGCCGTGGTATTCTGCATCGTGGCTAATTGGCCGTTATTTACCAGCACTCCTTGAGGTAACTCGACCGAAGGGGTAGAGGATCCGCCCATAGCCCGCGATTACCGTATTAACCGCCAGATCCGAGTCCCGGAAGTGCGAATTATCGAAGAGGACGGCACTTCCGAAGTTCTCGAATTTCAAGCCGCACTCGATCTCGCAGAAGGACAGGGGCTAGACCTTGTCGAGGTGTCCCCTAACCAGTCGCCGCCAGTTTGCAAGTTGCTCGATTACGGACGTTTCAAGTTCGTACAGTCGAAGCGGGCGAAAGAGGCAAAAAGGGGCCAGGCCAAGAACGAACTTCGCGAAGTTCGCCTCAGCATGCAGATCGGCGAGCATGACCTTCTCTCGAAGATCAAACGTGCACGGGATCTGCTCCGCGGGGGCGCCAAGGTCAAGGTGACGGTGCGGTTCCGAGGGCGTGAGATCACTCATCCGGAACTGGCCGTTAAATTGCTGCGACGGGCCGCCGAGGCGCTGGCCGATGGGGCTAAACTGGAACGCGCTCCGATGATGGAGGCGCGATTACTTAGCATCATTCTGGCTCCGGACGAGGTGGCCGTAGGGGCGGGCGCCGGCGCCAGTTCACCTAGCGAAAGCAACAAAGTTTAAATGCCAAAAATCAAGACGCATAAAGGCGCCAAGCGCCGATTCCATGTGAGCAGCACCGGCAAGGTTCTGCGCACA
>JAQBUX010000044.1 GCA_027623795.1 Chloroflexota bacterium | reverse complement strand
TGCGGCCTGCTCAAGGCGCCTGACCAGCGCCCTGCCCTCCTCGTCCGTGAGCCGCATCCCGGCGCGGACGGATGAATGGCAGGCAAGCGTGGCGATCAGTCGATCCCTCCATGCGTCGTGGCGCCCTCCGGACGCGACCTCGTCCAGCAAGCCCCTGATCGCATCGCCCGCGGCCGACGTGTGATCGGCAAGCATTCGCGGGATCGCGCGGATCAGCGCCGTGCCCGGGCCGAACGGTTCGACGACGAAACCGAGGGCCGCGATCAGATCTCGCTGATCTGACAGAAGCTCCTCTTGCCGGGGGTCGAGGCTGACGGGTTCCGGCTCGAGCAGTTGCTGGGCGTCCGGCGTTCCGGAATCGAGCGCCGCGGTTATCTCCTCGAATCTAACCCGCTCGTGCGCGGCGTGCTGGTCGATCAAGTAGACGCCGTCCGGTCCTTCGGCCAGCAGGTACGTCTCCTGCGCCTGGCCGATCATCCGCAGGACGGGCAGCGTCTCCCGCTGCGTCGGGGCGTGGGAGCGTGGTCCTTCGGGGGGAAGCCCCCCGGGCGTATTGCCATACGCCCCTACAGGGTCTGTGGAGGGCGCGACTTTCGTTGCTTCAACCGGCGTCTCAGCTGTCGCCGCCGCGATGTCTCCAGACCGCGACGGCCACAGCGGGTTTTGCGCGAGGTCGACCCGCGGCGCGATCGCGATCCCGCTCGATGAGCCGGCCGCCCCGCTGCCGGGACTGAACGCATGTGACCCGACCGTCGGCCGGAAAGTCGGGACCGGAGTCGATGCCACAAGCACGGATCGAATCGCCCGCTGCACCTCGCTGAACACAAGGTCCTCGCGGAGGAACCGGACCTCGGTCTTGGCCGGGTGTACGTTGACGTCGACGTCGTTAAGCGGCGCGCGAACAAGCGCGATCGCGATCGGGAATCTGCGTTCGCCAAGGAAGCCGTGATACGCCTGTTCGATCGCGTACGTGATCCGCCTGCTCTGAACCCAGCGTCCGTTGATCCCCAGCGTGATGTTCGCCCGATTCCCGCGGCTTATCGATGGCGCGCCGACAAGCCCCCGGACGGCGAACGCAGGCGGCGAACCGTCCGGAAGGCTCGGGGGTTCCGGGATGTCCAACATAGCCTCGGCGACACGAGCGCCATAAGTACCCGCCACAGCCCCCCGGAGATCGTTTCCGCCCGGGGTTGCAAGTCGTTGGCGACCGTCAGCGGTCAGTCGGAATGCGACGTCTGCTCGGACCAGAGCGTACGAGGTAACAAGACCCTGTATCCGGCCAAGCTCGGCGCCCGGGGAACGCAAGAACTTCCGGCGCGCAGGCGTGTTCGAGAACAGGCCGCGCACCGCCACAGCGGTCCCCCGTGGCATGCCGGTTCTCCCCGTCTCGGCGCGGTCTCCAAACTCCAGGACGAGTCGTTCGCCCGAGTCCAGCTCGGCGGGCCTGCTGGACGCCTCGATACGTGAGACGGAGGCGATGCTGGGCAAGGCCTCGCCGCGAAATCCCAGGGTCGCTATCCCGAGAAGATCGGAGGTCTCATCGACCTTGCTCGTCGCGAAGCGCTCGAACGCCAGCTCAAGCTCTCCGGCCGCAATCCCTTGACCATCGTCTACGACCCGGATCAGCTCAGAGCCGCCGCCGTCGATCTCGATATCTATGCGCGTTGCGCCGGCGTCGAGAGCGTTCTCTACAAGTTCCTTGACCACGGAGGCGGGTCGTTCGATAACCTCACCGGCGGCGATACGCGCCGCCGTCGCCTCGTCCAGGAGGCGTATCGCCATCTACCCCGCTCCGTGGCGCGGGCTGACGAATCGCGAGAAGGACGAGTTCCCGGACGTCGCGTAGTCGAGCAACGCCGTGGAGACGTTCAGCAACTCCGAGTCGCCCTCGTCGGCGAAGAAGTACGGTCTCACGACCACACCACCGAACTCGTGCACGATCTCCTCGTGGTCGTCGACGACCAGGTCAGGCCACACCGGGAGTGCGGCGCGCTCCACGGCGGCGCGGTAATCGGCGGTCGGCTTCTCGAAATAGTCGGTGATCATCGGGTCCAGCCGGTGCCGCGTCATCTCGTACTTGCGAATACCTACGCCGGACCACACGTAGATCGCGTGCCCGGCATCGGTGACGCGGCTAAACAGCGTGTCGGCATGCGGGCGTAACGCCCCGTTCGCGGAGATCAGTGTGTAATCGACATCGAGGAAGAAGTTCAAGAGGGGTAACCGCGGCGGGTTGGGGCGTCATCGGTTGGTCCGCCGAGTATATCGACCGGACGCGAATTTATCGCGGTGAACTACTGGCGCGCAACGTTTCCCGGCGACTCAAGAAGGCAGGTGTTAAAGACGTCGAATTTGCCGATCGCCCAGCAGGAACCACGCACCGATCAATAGCAACGCCGCGCCCGCCGCTACGGACGCAACCCTGATGTCCCAGATGGTAGCGACGCGTGCAAACAGGATGATACCTATGGGCATGAAACCGAAGTTCATCATCCAGATACCCGATATGCGGCCCCGGTACTCGTCGTCGACGACCTCCATCAGCAGGGCGTTGTTGAGCGATCGTCGTCCGGCGTCCGCCAACCCCATGAAGAACAGGAAAACGAATGCCGCTGCCAGTATCGGCGCCAACCCGAGACCGACGATGGCGGCGCCGGACAAGAGCGTCGAGCCGATGAGCCAGAGTCCACGGTGCGCGCCCTTCTTCAGTCCAGCGATGAACAGGGACCCGAGAAATGCTCCGGCGCCGAATACGCTCAACATCCAACCAACGGCCTGAGGACCACCGGCCTCGATCGTCTTGCCGAACACCTCGTCCACGTACGCCGGCAATAAATTGCGCGCCGCGTTTGCGAACATCGTCGTCCCGAGGGCTATCAACAACAGGCCGATCACGGTTCGATTGCGAGCCGCGTAGCGGAGCGCGTCTTTCAGGTCACCGAAGACGTTGCGACGGCTACTTGCAGCGATCACCGACGGCAACATGGCGCTGAAAATCAACGACGACATATTAAAAACAAGGATCGTGGTATAGGCGGCGCCCGGTCCCGCGAACGCGTAAATAATGCCGCCGAGAGCGGGCGCTATAAGCGTCATCATCGACATGCCCATGCCGTTCAGGGCGAGCGCGTTGGCCATCAGGGTGTCGCCGACGATGCCGGGGATGATGGACTGTCTTGCCGGCATCAAGAAAGCAAAAATCGTTCCCTGGAAGATCGAAGCGCCGAACAGGTACCAGATGTTGATGGTGTCGGTGAACAACGCGGTCGCTATGACGGCGGCGTTTGCGACCATGCCAAGCTGGCCGATCTGGATCATGCGCTTGCGATCGATTCGGTCGGCGAAAACTCCGCCGAACATGCCGAATATGAGCATCGGCGGCGCGAAACCAACCGTAATCAGGCCGACCATGTCCTTCGACCCGGTCAGGTCCCACGCCAGAAGTCCGCGTGTGACCATCTGCATGTTCATGCCGCCCATCATCAGCAGCATCGATAGCCACAGATAACGGAAGTTCGGGTTGGAC
Source organism: Chloroflexota bacterium (assembly GCA_027623795.1). GTDB lineage: Bacteria > Chloroflexota > Dehalococcoidia > Lucifugimonadales > Lucifugimonadaceae. Next base: position 10,704 of record JAQBUX010000044.1, on the reverse strand, counting down.
AGCGATTGGAAAGTCCGACGCCAGTAGCCGTCGGCGACCTTTTCGTCAGGGCGAGCGTCTGGAGCCAGCGGCGCAGCTACGCCCTCAACTCTGGTTCCATCCCGTTCGCCGGTCGCCAAGCGTTATCGCTCCTGGTATGGGGTCGTCGTTTCGGGTGAAGCTCCTGTGTTAGCCCAACCGCCTCAGGCCGTTCATCGTGACCATGGACAATACGCTCGATGCGAGAAGCAAGACGCCGAGGCCGATCAACGCCGCCTCAGCCCCGAACGCTTCCATGGCGATCCCCAGCGGCAGCAAACCAAGTCCCACGACCGAGAACGACATCATGAATAGGCTGGCGACGTGGGCACGGTGCTCGTCGTCCGTCAACTCCATCGATAACGCCTGCCCGAGCGCGAATCGCCCGACCTCGGCGAAACCGACCGGGATCATCAAAATCAGGCCGACCCAGTAGATTGGCAGGCCGGCGAACAGGATGATCGCCACGCCCGAGATTACAGAAGTCGACAGGAGGACCAAGCCGCGCTGCTGTCCGGTCCGGAGGTTTGCGATGCCGAGCGCTCCGATGAGGGACCCCACGCCGACCATGCCGACAATCAAACCCGTCTGGATTGCGGAGGCGTCGTATATGTCGATCGCGATCGCCGGCAATAGCATCCTGAAGGGCATCGTCAGCAAAGCGGCGACCCCCGAGAAGATCATCACCGCCAACAATGTCCGCCGGGCGGCGACGTGCCGGAATCCTTCCGCCCAGCTTGCGAGGACCGACCGTCGCGGGGCGTTCGGGTCCGGCGGGAACTTCATGACCATTCCGGTAAATACGACCGCGAGTATGTTCAATCCGGCGACCACAAAGTACACGCCCTCCGGGCCGAAAATGGCGTACAAAACGCCACCCACCGCCGGTGCGGCCATCGCCGTGAGACTCATGGCGGCCGCGTTCAGGGACATGGCGTTGGACATCAAGTCTTTGCCGACCATCTTCGGGATCATCACCTGTCGCGCCGGCGTCATGAACGAGAACAGCACACCCTGGACCACCGATGCGACCAGAAGTTGAGGCCAGGTAATCAGATCTGTCACGATTAACGCAGCGATAGACCCCGCCAGCACGACCTGGGCGGCCTGAACAAACTGGATCGTGTTGCGGCCCTCGACGCGGTTGGCGACGACGGGAGCCAGGATCGACCCGAAGAGCATCGCTGGAGCGAATCCGACCCCGACGATTCCCGTCAGAAGGAAGTTTTTGTCGGTGATCTCGAAGACGAGGATGCCGCGCACGAAAAACTGCATCTGAGTCCCGCTCATGCCTGCCAGCATGCCGAGCCACAGAAAACGGAACTGTTTATTGCGGAGCGACTCGAACGTCCGGTTGAGGACGTACCTGAACCCGCTCGGGGCCGCCTCCCGACCGGTCGCGACGCTGGACCCAGCCGGGACCGACAGTCCCGCCGGGGCTGAGGTCAACGATCCGCGATCCGGAGGAAGCGCATCGCTGTTCGAAGATGCGCCCCTACGCGGAGCCGGTTCGGGTGCAGCCATTCATCCCTACCATTTCGGACCCGATCGATTGGCCGGTCGCCGATCGGTCCGATCTCCGATATTCGAACCCTTGCCGCCTGTCGTCCGGCAACGATCACGTCGAGTGGCCCGCTCAGCCAAGCTGGCGCAGCTTGCGCAGAATTCCAAGCGAGAACAGGCTTGTGGTCAACAGTATGATCCCCAGGCCAAACAGAGCCCGCTCGGCGCCGAAAAGCTCCATGGCCAGCGCCACGGGAAGGATGCCGAGCGGCATGAGTCCAAATGTCATCTGGAACAGACTCGCGACACGCGCCCGGTGCTCGTCGTCTGTGAGCTCCATGGACAGCGCCTGCCCGAGCGCGAATCGACCCGCTTCTCCAACGCCCATGAAGATCATCACGAAGATGGCGACCCAGTAGAACGGAAGACTGGCGAACACAACGAGGCCAAACGCCGACACGAAGGCCGACGCCATCAACACCAGCCCCCGTTTCTGTCCCTGGCGAAGGGCCGCTATCGAAAGCGCGCCGATCAACGAGCCGATGCCCATCACGGCCACGAGGACGCCGGTCTCGAACTCTGAAGCGTCGAACACGTCGCTGGATATCGCCGGCAACAGCATCCTGAACGGCATCGAAAGGACAGTTCCAATGGCGACGAACAGGATCACCGACATCAACGTCCGGTTGCGCCTGACGTAGGCGAGACCTTCAATCGTGTTGGCGATGATCGAAGGCCGCGGTGCGTTCGGGTCTGGCGGGAACTTCGGCAAAAGGCCGGTCATCCCGATCGCCACCAGGTTCAGTGCGGCGACGACAAAGTAAACGCCCTCGGCGCCGATGACTCCGTAAAGCACACCGCCGACCGCCGGGGCGGCCATCGAGGTAAAGCTCATGGCCGCCGAGTTGAGCGACATGGCGTTGGACATGAGCTTCTTGCCGACGATTTTCGGGATGACCACCTGTCGGGCCGGCATCATGAAAGCGAAGAATGCGCCCTGGATCACGGACGCCGCCAGGATGTGCTGCCATATGATCTGATCCATCAGTACGAGCAGCCCGATCGATAACGCGAGCAGCACCTGGCCAAACTGGGTGGCCTGGATGAGTGTCCGGCGCTCGATGCGCTCCGTGAGCGTCCCGCTTATTACGGACCCGATCAACATCGCCGGCGCAAACCCGGCGCTCACGATCCCCGTCAGGGCAAACGAACCTGTGATGTCGTACACAAGGATGCCGCGGGCCAGCATCTGCATCTGGGTGCCGCTCATGCCCGTCATCATGCTGAGCCACAGGAGCCGGTAGTCCCGGATGCTGAGCGACTCGAATGTACGGCCGAAGAGACGGCTTGCGCCGCCTTTTTGCGTGACTTGCGGCTCGGTTGCGCCAGCCCCGCCCGGTAGCGACGCTCCGGATGGAACCGGATTCAAAGACCCCAGGTCAGGCGGCAAAGCCTCGTCGCTCAGCGAAGCCGCTCGCCGTGGGGCTGGTTCGGAAGCAGCCATTCATCCTCTGGTTTCTGGGGTTCCTGATATTCCCGTGCCATGTCGAGGCCCCAGGTCTGTGACTTCCCGGTCCCTGGATCTCGTCGAATCGCCAGTGAAGACTGGGACCCGCGTGCGCTCCGGCGCGAACGCAAATTGCCCGAGTCGCCAGACGATATGCGGCGCCACGGGCAACGGAAATCTTCTCCGGTGTCGAAAACCGAGTATATACCCGGATTGTGCCCGAGGCTCATCGGAGGGGCCTCTAATACCGTTAACGTGTAAAGCGAACGTGGATACAATCCCACGTGCGCCGTCCCGCAGCCGCCACAGGGCCCGCTACGGGGAACACCACTCGTCCGGTCGCCGGGAGATCCAACTGGCACGACCTGTCGGGCTCACCAGTTGCCCCAAAAATGCCAGCTACCCAGGGTTGCCTGTCAAACAGGAATGAGGGAATGATTTGCTTGTGCCGCCAGTTTTTCGTGACGTGATCGATGCACGTCGGCGGATCGCTCCCTATATCCACAGGACCCCGCTCCGTCAGTATCCGGCGCTGGGTCGTCTCATCGGTCCCGGAACCGAGTTGTGGGTGAAGCACGAGAATCACCAGGTCCTGGGATCGTTCAAGCCGAGGGGCGGGGTAAACCTGGTTTCTCAGCTAGGTCCGGGCGAACTTTCCCGCGGGCTCGTCTCGGCCTCTACCGGCAATCACGGCCAGTCTGTGGCGTTTGCGGGAAAGACCTTCGGCGCCTCGGTGACGGTGGTCGTGCCGGAGGTCGCAAACCCCGGAAAACTCCAGGCGATGAGGGACCTGGGGGCGACGATCATCCAGCACGGAAAGATATTCGACGAGTCGCACGCATACTCGCTCCAACTCGCCAACGACAGGGGAATGCGGCACGTTCACTCGGCAAACGAGCCGATGTTGATCGCAGGCGTCGGGACGTACTCCCTGGAGATATTCGAGGACCTGGGGGACATCGACGCGTTGATCGTTCCGGTCGGCGCCGGCAGCGGGTGTTCGGGCGCGGCGATCGTTACCGACGCCGTTTCGCCTTCCACGGAACTGATCGCCGTCCAGGCCGAGGCCGCGCCGTCCGTGTTCCGGTCCTGGCAGGGAGATAGCCTCGTTGAAGCGCCCATGGCGACGGCGGCGGAGGGTCTTGCGACCGCAAACTCTTACGACCTGCCGGTCGGCATCCTACGTGAGCACGTCAGGTCGTTCGCCCTCGTGTCTGAGGACGAGATTCGCGCCGCCATCGTCCATTACCTGGAGCACGCCCGTTCACTTGTGGAGGGAGCAGGGGCCGCGTCACTCGCGGCCGCGATCAAGTTAAAGGACCGGCTGGCCGGGAAACGCGTGGTCGTGGTCGCAAGCGGCGGGAATCTGTCCATGGCGCACCTTCGGGAGGCGCTCGCGGGCTGAGTGGGCTTGCGGCGCATACGGGCCTATACGAGGCGCAGGTCTCTCCACCTGTGGCGCTACTGCGGAACTCGGGGCGCCCGCTGCCCGCGGTTCTGGAAGGGCGGGCCATTCAATGCAGGCCCCGGGCGGCGACGACCTCGCTGGGGGGTATGGCAATACGCCCTCGGGCGGACCAAGGCCCGCCCCTACAACGCGTCGTGGGCGAGCAGCGCGACGATGCGCTTCACTACGACCCGGAGCGCTCGATATCCTCGTCCAGGGCCTTCACCCGCAGGTAGTCCTCGCGGTAGAGCGCATACGCCCGTTCCAGGTAAAGCTGCGCCAACCGCCCGCCTGTTTCGGATCGGTCCAGTGCGGCGTCGATCAAATGGTCGATGTGCCTGTTCTCGGCGACGTGCAATGCGATGGCCCGCATATGCGCCGTTGCCTCGTCAGCGGTATCGACGTCGCCACCCTCGGCAGCAAACCTCAGACGCCCGGTGAGCTTCGTCAACTCATTTAGCTGGTCGGCCTCGTTCAACATGGCGTACATCACGTCATCGACCGTCGGCGCATCCGGCGTCTGTTCCTGCGCCTCATCGGACTGTCCAAGTTCGGCCGTTGCGGGCGCGCCTATCCGGTAGCGGCCGCCGTACTCCGAGAGCACCTCGCCGATCACGCCCATAAGGCTGGCCGCGTCTGCAAGTGGACGGTTGCCGCCGAATATCAGGTCATCGCCGCGCGCTTCTGCGATGCCCAGCAGGTAGTCGTAACTCTCGACCGGCTCGGGCGCCGGCGGGAACGCGAACGCCGAAAGATCAGCTTCGTCTCCGAGCGGCAACTGGCCCGCAAGGAATGGAGGTACGTACTTCTGCAGGTCCACGCTCACGGGCAACAGGATCAGATAGGTCGCGGCGACCAGTTCCGGATTCGCCGTGTCCCGGAAGTACACCAGGGCATGGCCGCGCGGCGCGTTCGGGTCGCCGTTCTCAAACTTGAGGTCCATAGAGCGTGGGCCTTTTGTGGTTTATGTCGACACAGTCGGGTTCCAGCGGAACCGGTCGATCGCGAGAGAGTTGGCGTCGTGATCGAATGGGTCGCCGCCTGAACTTTCGGCTGTATCGTATACCGGAGCCGCCTCATCCGCGAACCCTCCGGCACCTGGATAGTAGAAACAGGGGCGCGACGCGTAAGGAAAGGACCGGAAAGCCAGATCGTATGGGCCTGTACAGCGCACTTACCCGGCCGATGCTGTTCCGTTTCCCGCCAGAGGCGGCCCACAGGTTGGGCGACTATGCACTTCGTATTTCGCCGTTGTGGTCGGCCCTTCAGCCGTTCCTGGCGACGCGTGATGAACGACTCAAAACTACCGTCGCCGGACTGACGTTCCCGAATCCCGTCGGAGTGGCGGCCGGACTGGACAAGGATTGCCAGTTCCTGCCGGGCCTTCTTGACATCGGTTTCGGGTTCGCCACCGGCGGCACAGTCACGCGCGACCCTCGTCCGGGGAACGCCCGTCCCCGCGTGATCCGCGAGCCTCGCCGCCGCGCCCTGCTCAACGCGCTGGGATTTCCCGGAAACGGGCTCGACGCCGCGGAGCAGAAACTTCGCGGGCTGTCGGACGACCATCGCTCTCGGATAATGGTCAGCGTGTCCGGGACAGAGATCGCAGACATCGGCGAGTGCCACAGACGATTACAGCCGCTCGTGGCAGGGGTCGAGGTGAACGTGTCCAGCCCGAACACCGCTGGGCTTCGCATGTTTCATGAGCCCGACAACCTTCGGCGGCTTGTGGAGACGCTGGTCGCGGCGCGCGACCGGCCGTTGTTCGTGAAGTTGCCGCCGTGGCGGACGCAGGAGGAGCGCGACGAGATGATCGGCATGGCACGGGCAGCGGCCGACGCCGGAACCGACGGGCTTGTGGTCGCCAACACACGCCCGGTGGAAGACGCCCGTTTGGCAGTGGGCCGGGGCGGACTCTCAGGTGCGCCGCTGACGGACGACACGCCGCGCATGGTGACGGATGTTCGGAGAGAACTCGGTCCCGAAATCGCCCTGATTGCCTGCGGCGGGGTCGGTTCGACCGAACACGTGTGGCGGTTGTTGGAGGCAGGAGCTTCCGCAGTACAGCTCTACACGGCGTTTATCTACGATGGCCCCGGCCTTCCGGGCCGCATCAACCGCGATCTGGTCAGGATGATCGAGAACGCTGGAACGGACGGCCTACCGGCCGGCGTCAGCTGAACGGGCGCGTCAGTCATCGTGAATCGAACGGTCGGCCCCGATCCGTCGGATATTGGCGAGCGCGGCGCATAGGCCGGTGCTCCAACCCCGCGGCTAACGCGGCCGGGTCTTCAACAGCTTGTCTACCTCGGGTCGACGACCCATCGACTCCTGTGCGCCCTCATGCGATACGCACACCGCTCCGCTGGCCATCGCGAGCCACATGGCGTCCTGAATCCCCAACCCCTCGGTAAGACCAACGGCAAGCCCGGCGTTAAATGCGTCGCCCGCCCCCACGGTCGCCACCGGGGTCACTTTGAACGCCGGAAAATATCCTTCAAACTCCACCGACGCCACGTAGGCGCCGTCTTCGCCCAGCTTCACGACGGCCACCGGAGTTCCCCGCTTGCGAAGCTCCAGCGCCGCCTTCTCTGCGGACTTGACGTCGCGAACCGGCACGCCCGTCAGCGCCTCCGCCTCGTGCTGGTTTGGGGTGATCACGTGGGCCATGCTCAGGAAATCCTTCGGCTGTGAGCCGCGGACCGGCGCCGGGTCCAGCACGATCGTCACCCCGGCGTCCCGCGCTACGCGCATGCACTCCAACGTGACGTCCATCGAAATCTCTTGCTGCACGAGCAGGACCGCAGTCTCGCCAACGATGCTGCGAAAGTCCTCCACCTGTTGTGGCCCACACGTGGCGTTGGCCCCATACACAGGGAGAACATAGTTCTCGGCCGTGTCGTCGATGAAGATCAGCGCGACGCCGGAAGACTCCGTCATGTCGGTCCGCGTGAACTCGCACGAAATCCCTTCAGACTCCATGTCCGACACAAGCTCTCGTCCAAACGCGTCGTCGCCGACCTGGCCGATCATCATGGCCGTTCCGCGGCGGCCCGACAGCCGGGCGACACCGACGGCCTGATTTCCACCCTTGCCGCCTCCGCCGGTCGCGAAGCTTCGGCCCTCGAAAGTCTCCCCCGGATTTGGCAGACGTTCGCCCTGGATGAACAGGTCCATGTTCAACCCGCCGACCACGACAATCTTGCCGCCGATCCTGGTTTCGAGCGTGGTCATCGCTGCCTCGAATCTTTATCGGTCAGTCGATTTTGAAACTTTGCGTTCATCCTGAAAGCAGGTTCCTGTCCAATAGCTCTTCAAGGGCTTGCGCGACGCCATCCGACTCCGGCCCGGCGATCGACACGTCCGCCGACTTTATCGCGGCCGGATGTGCGTCCCCCACCGCAATGCCGAGACCGGCCCATTTAAGCATCTCGACATCCCCGGCTCCGTCTCCGAACGCCACGACCTCCTCCGGCGCCGCGCCGAGGTGCTCCAACACCGCCTCAAGGGCGTTCAGTTTTCCGGCTTCAGGGCTTGCGACTTCGCAAAATCTAGGGAGTGAGTGGGTCACGAGCGCCCGTTCGCCGAAGTGGTGCGCCAGTTGCTCGGCCCGTTGTTCGGTTTCCCGGGGTTCGTCGACCGAAAGTATCAAGGTCGGGCCACCGTCGGCCACATCGCCCAGCGAATCGACAACCCGCAGTTCCCGTTCCATCCTGCTGGCGTAGCCGTCGGCCCACTCGGACCGCCTCGCGACGTATATCTGATCGTCCAGGAGCATGCTGACCTCGCCGGTCCCACCTTCAAGCAGGCAGAGGGCTTCATCGGCGAGTTTCCCATCAATGCGGGCGTGCCGCTTGATCTCGCCTGTCAAGGGATCGGCGGTGATAGCGCCCTGATAGCAGACAAGCGGTCCGTTGGTATTGAGTTCGCGCGAAAAATGGAGCGCCGATCCCAGGATGCGGCCCGTCGCGAGAAGAACGATCGCCCCGGCATCCTGTACTGCGGCGACGGCGCTGCGCAATCGGGGCGACAGCACGAGATCGGACGTGACGATCGTCCCGTCGATATCCAGTGCGACGACGCGATAGCTCAAGCCGTCCGCTGACCTGGACCGGTCGCCCGGGGCCTCGAAATGTCTTGATCCATAACATTCTGGCGATCGGTCGACCACGGAGATCGTGGGAGATAGATCGTCACTTTCCCCTCACCCGGGTCGATTTACGCCACGGCTGGCACTCTGGACGGAGTAGTATCCCGGCTGAATCTTACGCCCCCGGGCGAGTCAGCCATCGGTCGAGACACGGGCCGGACAGCCGTACGGCGCCGTGGCAACAGGAGAATTGATTTGAAGATCGCCTCGCATGAAGTGATAGCCGTCGATCTGCCGCTGGAACGCCCGTTCATGTCAAGGACCACGTTTCCGCACACGATATTGAAGTTGAAAACGGACGACGGTATCGAAGGGTTGGGCTGGGCGTTCATGGCCGGCCCCATCGGGGTGGCATTTCCGAAAGCCCTGGACGCTATGGTGGAGTTGCTTCACGGGGAAGACCCGCTCATGCGTGAGCGGATCGACGGCAAGATCAAAGCCGTCACAGGGTTTTCCGGCCCCGGCGTTTCCCACTACCTGCGCGCCGTCATCAACTTCGCCCTGTGGGACATCACCGGCAAGGCGGTCGGCCAGCCCGTCTGGAAGCTCCTCGGGGGCGAAGAGTCCGAGTCTGTGACGACCTACGCGAGCGGCTGGCTGTGGCGTGACTACTCTCTGGAGGATCTGGACAAGACCGCCGGCGAGCTTGTTGCGCGTGGCTTCACGTCGATGAAGTTCCGGTGCGGGGCCGAACCACGTATGTCCGACGAGGCTGAGCGCGCCCGCGTGGTGCGGAACGCCGTCGGGGACGATGTGACGATCATGGTCGACATCAACGAGGGCTGGGATATCCCACGGGCCATGGAAGGCGCCCGTCACTTTGAAGCGCAAAACGTCTACTGGCTGGAGGACCCGATCAACCACCTGGACGTCCGCGGCTACGCACAACTGGTCAACGCGACCGATATCGCCATCACACACGGCGAATACAACTATGGCTACGAGCCATTCGGCCCGATCATCGACCACCGCGCCGCCGATATCGTGATGATCGACGCCCACCACGTCGGCGGCATCGACGCATGGAAACGGGCGGCCGACATGGCGGGCGGCGCGCTATTGCCGGTCGTGACACACCTGAGTCCGGAGATCGCCGTCCATCTGGCGGCCGGCATCTCCGGCGTAAAGACGGTGGAGTTCATGCCGTGGTCCTTTGGCCTGTGGGAGAAGCCGATGGATATCGACTCCGAGGGAAAGCTGATCGTGCCACAGGCGCCGGGTCTCGGCGTGTCGTTGAACGAAGATGTCGTCAAAGCACACCGCATGGACGTTTAGGGCTGACCGGTTATCGTGGGAGGGTGCCACTTCGCACGGTTAGCCTCGGCTGAATGCAAGAGTTCTCCCTCATCCACGCCTTCTCCCCCTGGGAGAAGGGAATCGACCCTTCTCTATCAGGGAGAGGGTTGGGAGCCCGGCCTGAGTGAAGTCGAATGGATGAGGATAAGGCCATACGCCTCGACACCGGAGAACCACATCGTGAAAATCGCCTCGCATGAAATCGTCTGGGTTGACGTTCCCCTGCCCCGCCCCTTCGTCTCAGGAAGCGGATTCCGAACATCTGAGATGCGCCACTTCGTCCTGAAGCTGCGCACTGACGACGGCATCGAAGGGCTGGGCTGGGCGTTCGCCCACTCCCACACCATGCTTCCGGCGCTCGGTCTCGCCGTCGACGACGTGGCGACGATGATCCGGGGTATGGACCCGATGATGCGCAACCAGATCCAGGCGCGGATCGACGGCGCAACCGGCTGGACCGGCGGCGGTATGAACGAGTGGGTGTCCGCCGTCATCAACTTCGCCCTGTACGACATCGCAGGAAAGGCGCTCGGGCAGCCGGTCTACAGGCTTCTGGGCGGCCGCCACGCCGAGTCGGTGCCGACTTACGCCAGCCACAAGCTGTGGCGTGACTGGTCCCTTGACGATCTGTCCACCGGCGCAGCCGAGGTCAAGGCGGAGGGGTTCAAGATGCTCAAGTTCCGCGTCGGCGCAAACGACAGGGCGCTCGACGAACGGGCGCGGGCGCAGGCGGTCCGGGAAGCGGTGGGCGACGACTACCCGATCGCTGTCGACATCAACCAG
>JAQBUX010000043.1 GCA_027623795.1 Chloroflexota bacterium | reverse complement strand
AAATCGACAAAGCTTACGACGAAGCTTGCGACAAAGTTGCTTCGGAAACAAGGTTCGCTGGATTTGCTGCTAGACTCCTGCACCAGGCTCTCCTTATGAAATCGCCACCCGTCATCATCGTTAGCGGAGGAAACCGCGGGATCGGACGCGAGATCTGCCGCAGCCTGGCGCAACAAGCCGTAGACGCCCACATCATCCTGGGCGCACGCGACCCGGCTAAAGGAGAGGCCGCCGCCGCCGCGATGCGTGCCGACGGGCACGCGAACGTGCGCCCGCACCACCTCGACGTGACCGAGCCGGACAGCGTGATCTCCCTCGTGCACGCCCTTAAGAGCACCCATCAGGGCGTCGACGTGCTGATCAATAACGCCGGGCACGCCGCGCGCGGCGAAGAACTCACCGAAGAGATCGCGCGCACGACCCTCGCCGTCAATTTCTACGGCGCGCGCCAGGTCGGTCACGCCCTGAAACCGCTGATGCACGATGGCGCGCGCGTCGTGAATGTCAGCAGCGGCATGGGCGAACTCGATTCGTCCTACTCGGATGCGCGCCGCGAAACACTACTCCATCCGGATCTGACACTCAAGGAACTCGAAGAGATCGTGGCCGACTTCATCGACGACGTCATCGTCAAGAGGGTCTCGCGCCGCGGATGGCCGGCCAACGCCTACCGCGTCTCCAAGGCGGCACTGAACGCTTTGACCCGCATCTGGGCACGCGACTGGGCCGACGACGGAATCAGCGTAAACGCCGTCTGTCCCGGATGGGTACGCACGGACATGGGAGGCATCAGCGCCCCTCGCACCGCCGCCAAGGGCGCGGAGACGCCGGCCTGGTTGGCCCTGGCACCGCGCGCGGAAATTGGTGGCTCCGGCCTCTTCTTCCGGGATAAGGAGCGGCTCGATTGGTAGCGAAAAACAGAGTCCTGCGGTTGGCATACCCCGGCAGGGCAGCTTTGCTTGCTGCTTTACTGCCCCTCATGGTACCCGGCGCCCACGCGCAGCAGCCCCTCGCGCCGGCCGCTCATCATAACTGGGCCCAATGGCGCGGGCCACTCGCCACGGGCGTCGCACCCGACGGCGACCCGCCCGTCGAATGGAGCGAAACCCACAACATCCGCTGGAAGATCCCGCTTCCCGGCAAGGGACACTCCTCGCCGATCATATGGGAAGACCGGATCTTTCTGACCGCCGCCAACCCATTCGGTGACGAGGTTCGCGTGGAGCACGACCACGTGGACGGCGAACACGATAACCTCCCCGTCACGCGAGCTCACCGCTTTGTGGTACTCGCAATCGACCGCAAGGACGGCGCGATCCTCTGGCAGCGCACCGTGCGCGAGGCTACCCCGCGCGAAGGCGGCCACACGACCGGCAGCCTGGCCAGCGCATCGCCCGTAACAGACGGCAAGCACGTGATCGCTTTCTTTGGTTCGCGCGGATTGTTCGGATTCACCCTCGATGGTGAACTCCTGTGGGAGAAAGACTTCGGCGCGATGCACACCAAGCACGCTCACGGCGAAGGAAGCTCTCCCGCACTTCACGACAACATCGTGATCGTGAACTGGGACCACGACGGCGAATCCTTCGTGACCGCGCTAGAGACATCGACCGGCAAAGAAATATGGAAAGTGGCCCGCGACGAGGGAACCTCATGGTCAACGCCGCTCGTGGTCCGCCATGATGGGAGGCACCAGGTCGTGATCAGCGCCACCAAACGAATCCGCAGCTATGACCTCGAAACCGGCGACGTAATCTGGGAGTGCGCCGGGCTCTCCGACAACGTCGTGGCGTCTCCGGTTGCCGCCGACGGCATGCTCTATGCCGGAAGCAGCTACGAATTCCAGGCGATGCTTGGAATCAAGCTGACCGGGGCGAAAGGCAATATCACAGACACCGACAACGTGATCTGGAAAATCGACCGTCACACTCCGTATGTTCCATCCCCGCTGCTGGTCGATGGCAGACTGTACTTCATTCGCCATCTGCAGGGACTCTTGTCGTGCATGGAAGCCGGGACCGGGCGACCGGTATTCGGTCCCGTCCGCCTTCCCGGCATCCATATGGTGTTTGCGTCACCCGTCGCCGCGAAAGGCCGCATCTACATCAGCGACCGCAACGGCACGACACTGGTCCTCAACCAGGCCGACGAACCGGAGATCCTGGCCCGGAACACACTCGACGATAGTTTCAGCGCTTCGCCCGCCATCGTCGGCCGGGAGATCTTCCTGCGCGGCGTCCACTTTCTGTATTGCATTGCGGAAGCCGGAGACGAGCCGAAGCCGACCACGCCTAGTCCACCCCGATAAAGTAGAAGACCCGGTTGCCGCGCGACACGGCATCGGTGTAGCTGTTCGTCGAGGGCGTGGCTGCAATGCCGTTGGTGAGCATGCTGAACGACCCGGGCAGATTCGTAGACCAGTAGACGCAGTAGCTTCGATTCTCGACGCTGGGCCATTCCATCGTCGCCGGCTGGCCGTTTTCGGCGACGATCTTCACGATACGCAGGATCGACGCGTCATCGAAAGGATCCGTTCCGGCCTTGGATTCGTCGCAGTTGTCCTGCCCGTCACCGTCGGCGTCGCTGCCGCCGGTCGCCGTCCCCGCGTCGCCAAAGAACTCAATCTCCCAGGCGTCGAGCATGCAGTCGCCGTCCAGGTTCGCCGTGGCCGCGGAGACTGCGCAGCGGAACCCGACATCGGTGCGCGATGCCGCGGGATCAGACGAGGTGCGAACAAACACCTTGAGCTGACTGGCCGAACTGACCCATGAACCGCCGCGGATCACGCGCGCGGCGAGTTCCCACTCGGCCTCCGTGGGTAGACGCCTGCCGGCCCAGGCGGCGTACGCCATCGCGTCCGCGTGGCTGACCTTGACGACCGGGTAGTCGGGGTTCGTCCAGGGCTGTGTCGGCATCGGGTGACTGGTCGCATCGCTAAACGCCTGGAACTCAGCGACGGTGACTTCGCGTGCATCGATAAAGAAGTCGGAGACCGTCACGGAGCAGCCCCCGGCTCCGCCGTTATTGCCCATCTGGTAGGTCCCGCCGGACACCAGTACCATCCCCGGAATCCCGTAGATCACGCTGACACTCGTCAGAGCATCCTTGGTGACGACAACGTTCGTGTTGCCGGGCGATTCGAAGCCGAACGCCGCGCGGAAATCTACAGAGGCGGGTCCCGTGGGAATATCCGAAACCGTGTCGCCGCTATCGTGCCAATTGGTATCCGATCCCGTGGTGAGGCGCCACTGCGCGCCCTCGAGCAGCGCGCCGCCCGGTCCCAGCGTGACTTGAAGTTGTCCCGTGTCGCGAGCGAAGTCCGCGTTGATCGCGCGGTCGTTGCTGACGCTGAGGAACGTATACGCATTGGTCGGTCCGATCGAAGCCGTGTCGACTTGGACGTCGTCGAGGTGGTAGCCGGCGTCCGAAGTGATGATGAAGGTCGCGTTGCTACCCTCGACGACTGCCACCGCTCCGCTGGGTGCGATGCTGCCGCCCGGCGCGGCGGTTGCGGTGATCGTGTAGGTGATGAGCGCAAAGTTCGCCGTCACGGCCCTGGCCTGGTCCATCGTCAGCACGAGCGGGTTGTTGGTCGCGCCGGCAGGTGGCACGCTCCCGGTCCAGTTCGTGAACGCGTAACCGACTGACGGCGTTGCCGTAAGCGTTACGTTCGAACCCAGGGGCACAAACCCATCAACGACATCTACGGAGCCGTTACCGTTGGTCGCGACATCGAGGAAGACGTTGGTGGTCCACGCCCAGCGGAGGGTCGAGTCGTTGGTCAGCGTGAACGATACGTTGGTGCCCGCGCCGGAAGGCGGGAGGGAACCCGTGCCGCTCCAGCCGATCGCGACGAACTGGGTTGTGCCGTTGAAGACCGGCGAGTTGGTCAGCGCCGCGGTGACCGGAGTTCCGAACGCGACGATGTTCGTCCCCGCGGGAGGGTCGGCGTCACCATAGGCCGTCTTGACGATCAGCTTGTACTGGTCGATCGCGAAGGTCGCGGTGAGCGTCTGGCTCGCCTGCACGTTGCTGAACACCTGCACGTGCATGTTGCTGCCCTGGCCGAACGTGCCGACAGATACGCCGTTGGTCTGCACGTCCACGATGTGGTAGTTGTTCGACGCTTGCACGAGCACGGAGGTGCTTGTCCCAAAATCGATGAGGATGTTGGCGGGAGTTACCGCGCCACCGGGACCGGCCGTGGAGCTGATCGTGAAGGACACGATCTCGAAGTTAGCGGTAACCGCGCGTGCCTGGTCCATGGTCAGCAGCAGCGGGTTGTTCGTCGCGCTGGCCGGGGGCACCTCGCCGGTCCAATTGGTGAAGATGGAGCCTACTCCGGAGGTTGCGGTGAGCGTGACGTTCGAGCCGAGCGACACGAACGAGTCCGTTACGTCGACCGAGCCGTTGCCGTTGGTTTCGACATCGAGGAGTACATTGGTGATCCAGTTCCATGTGATGGACGAACTGTTCGTTATCGTAAACGGGACGTTCGTACCGGGACCAGATGTCGGTATGGATCCGGTACCGCTCCAGCCCGTGAGCACGAACTGTGTGCTGCCGTTCAGGACCGGGGACCCACTGACGGTGGCGTTACTGGCCGTACCGAAAGCAAATACGTTCGTCCCGACCGGCGGGGAGGCCGATCCGAAAGCGGACTCGACGACCAACTCCAGAGTATCCACATACTCGATCACGAGTTTGGGCCGTTTGTCCGGATTTCCTTCGTCAAGGCTACTGAACCCGACGTTCCCGTTCGGGCCCGTGGCGCGCAAGAACACGCCGTAGTTACTCGACACGCCGGACCGCCAGTCGTTGACGAGGTCGGTGATCTCGATCTCACGGTAGAGGTCTTTTGCGTCCGGGAGGAAATTGGTCACCTCAACCGGATCAAAATCGCCACCGGGAGAGGCCCATCCGATACTAGTCACTCGGCTGGTCCACGTTACTTCCAGTTCCTTCCAGAAAGCGGTCGTACGATGCACATGCACGGTCTGACCGAGTTCCAGGTCTTTCTCGTATAGAAAGAGATCGGCACTGAGAACGAAGGCGTTACTGGGAATCACAGAAAGGTCGAACTGGATTACGGAGTGGTATCGTTCGGTCGGTTTAGGGTCGACCTCCAACTCGCTGTCACTGCCATGGTTGTGATCGGGGGCGTTCTCATGGAAAAACGCATCTTTTTCGGCGGGCAATTCCAGCACCGAGAATCCAGCCTGGTTGTCATCGTTGTTGATGGTGCAGACGCCCTGGGCGTCGCCGATCAGGACGCCCGCCGGTTCCACCAGGTTCACGAAGAAAATCTCGTTGCCTTCTTCGGTTGTGTCGCCGTTGACCAGCACGACCACCGTCGTCGAGACGAGACCGGGAGGAAACACGATCGTCGTTTCGCCAACCTTGTCGAAATCGTCGCTGTCGTCGGCCGTCCCTTCCGCCGTGAGATACTTGACGGAGACCGCGTTCGTACTCGGTCCGCCGAGACTGATCGTGAACGCCGCGTTGGTGCTGCCAAAGTCGCCTTCCTGCACGGAGATGTCGTCGATCGAAACCGTCAGCAGAAACTCGGCACGTATGGCGCGCGGCTGGTCCATCAACAGCACAAGCGGATTGCTCGTCGCATTCTCCGGGGGGACATCGCCGGTCCAGTTCGCAAAGCCGTAGCCGCCACCCGGCGTCGCGGTTAGCGTGACCTTCGAGCCCAGCGGCACGAAACCATCGGCCACATCGACCGACCCGTTGCCGTTGGTCTCGACGTCCAGGAACACGTTGGTGGTCCACTCCCAGCAAATCGTCGAGTCGTTGGTCAGGGTGAACGATACGTTGGTGCCGGCGCCTGACGCCGGCACGGAACCCGTGCCGGTCCATCCCGTTGCCACGTACTGCGTCGTGAAGGGCGGTGGCGCCTCCGGGGACCCCGCCACGGAGGCCATGATCAGCGTGTTGGTCGCGAAGATGTTCGTGCCAACCGGTGGATTCGGCGCGCCGTGGGGGGACTTGACGATCAACTCCGCATCATTGTCGATGACGTTGACGTTCGCGAACGGTGTCGCCAGCGTGGCGTTGGAGCCGGGAGTGAGCTGGACCGTGAAGAATTCCACGGGAGGCTCCACGACGAGGTCATCAAAGACCGGGATAGCGAGGGTGCGCGTATTGGTCTCGCCGGGACTCCAGCTTAACACGTCGTTGGTGCCGCTGAAATCGCTGCCGGCGAGCGCCGATCCATTCGAGGTCGCAATAAAGACGCTCATGCCCTTGCCGGAGGGCGTGCTTGGCACGACCTGCACCACGAAATTTGTTGATGACGGCCCCTCGACGACCGAGTAGGGCTCGCCCACAAATGAAAGTGATGGCGCGGGATCGTCATCGCCGATCGTGAGTGTATGGTTGAGAATGGGGCCCGGCACGGCGTCCGTGGCATTGGTCAGCCCGATCGTAATCGTCTCCGGATACTCGTCAATCCCATCGTCCTGGAGAGTCAGTGAGATGCTCGCGGTGGTTGTACCGGCGGTAATGACGAGCGAACCGTCGGTAAGAAGGAAGTCGACGCCCGGCGTAGCCGACCCCCCGACCAGCGCATACCATACTGTGACGTCACGGTTCGGCGGGCCATCGAGTGTCACGGCGAGTTGGACGGTGGCGTTCGTCTCCACCACTGCAGACGAGGAGCTGGCGAACTCGAGAACCACCTGGGTAAACGTAACGCTGATAGTGTGATCGGTAACGACGTTGGTGAACGTGTAGTCCGTCACGCTGCCTACGGAAACGCTGTCGACCATAACGTCGGCGACGCGATACATCAGTGCGGGAACGATCACAAAATTCGTTGTGCCGCCGGGATTAACAGGCACGACTCCAGAAGGGGCGATGGATCCACCGGGCCCGGCGGAGGCCGTGATGGCGTTGGTCAGGGACTGAACCGTAATGGACACCGTTTCCGAATCGCTTTCTACACCCGAAAACAGGACCGCGATCTCACTAGCGGACAGGTCCCGATTATAGACACGTACATCGTCCAGCAGACCGTTGAAGTAGTTCGTACCGCCGTCGCCATGCTTACCGAGAAACGTGTTCGTACCGAGTGAATACGAGATGCCGGGTATATAGGTGCGTGCTGACCGGACTCATGGGCGCCTTCACCGTGGGGTACGGTGCGGCGCTCGTTATGGTCATGCTCGGCAAGGGCGATCAGCTTGCCGGGTTAACGTCCACGATCTTCGCCGCGGGTGCCATCTTCGTCCTGATCACCGTGCGGCTTACGGTGAACCTCGTATCCACCGTTCTTCGAAACTCGGATGCCCTGGAAGATATCGTCGCGGCCCGCACGAGGCAACTAACCGAGCAAGCTGCCAAGCTCGAGATCGCACGCGCAGAATCCGAAGCCGCCAATCAGGTCAAAACCAATTTTCTCGCCAATATGAGCCACGAACTGCGAACGCCCCTCAACTCCATCATCGGGTTCGCGAAAATCGTCGCGCGCAATTCGAACGGCAACCTCAACGAGAAGGAACGGGGATACATGCAGCGCATCACATCGAGCGGACGGCACCTGCTGGGCCTGATCGATGACGTGCTGGATGTCTCGAAGATCGAGGTCGACGAGCCCCTTCTCGAAATCGGACCGGTGGACCCGTCGAGAATAGTTGGCGAGGTTTGCGAGCAGATGGCGCCCGCCGCCGAGGCGAAAGGGCTTACCTTGCGTCACGAGTCGGGGGATGATTTTGGCGACATCGAGGCGGATGCGGCGCGAATGCGGCAGGTGCTGGCGAAACTAATCGATAATGCCATCAAGTTCACGCCCAAGGGCAGCGTGATTGTCCGCGCGGGCGCCGGCGGGGATCGCTCGATCGAAGTTATCGACACCGGAATCGGCATCGCTCCACACGCTCAGGCTGAAGTGTTTCGCCCTTTCTTCCAGGCGGACATGTCAACATCGCGCGAGCATGGCGGAGCCGGCGTCGGCCTTGCCGTCTGCCATCGTCTCTGCACGATGATGGGGTTTGATTTGACCGTCCAGAGCGAGGTCGGTCACGGGACGACGTTTCGAATTGAGATTCCGTCGCGCGCGCAGACCTTTGCGGCGCCAGCTATTCAGTGAGCTCGCCACGACGGCACGGGTCGCAGGATCTGCGTATGCGCCGCATGGTCGTCTATCCGCAGAACTAGACGCCATCCGCTAGCGAAGAAGATCAATCGGCGCGGGCTGACCGCCCTACTCTTCGATAACGTAGGTGTATCGCCCGTTGGGCGTTTGACGGAAGCTGCCGGTGATGATGTCACCGTCATCGATCAATTCGTCGAGCTCCACCCATCGATCGGCAGGGGCCGTTGAGCCGAAGATGGCGATCCCGGCGTAGGGATAGCTGTCGGGGCCTTCCCAGTTGTAGTTCCCGCCCAACGGCGTTGTCGCCGACCATTTGGAGACCTTGATGTACTCGTCCACTCCGGAGCCGGCGGGAAAGGGCGGGCTGATATGCGCATCATCCGGAAACCCACCATGCTCCATCGCGTACATGTTGAGGGCGTCCCCAAAAACGCGAAGATCATTCGCAACCGCGTTAACCCGGGCCGTGCGGCGTGACTTCATAAATGAGGGAATGGCCATGACGGCCAACACCCCGATGATCGCCACAACGATCATAATCTCCACCAAAGTGAATCCCCGGCGGCATGTCCCCGACAGAAAGGCGCAATTTGGCCTTGAATACGCGTTCATGACCCCATCAAACAGCAGTTTTCAGGCCATGGCTTGCCGTGAATGCCGCCGGCCACGGTTGGGGAGTACGCCGGACTGCGGTGACGGTGGGCCCGCCCTAGAGATCAATTCCGGCGCCGATGAAGAAGCCGTGCCGCTCACTCGTGGCCTCGCTGAGCGATGTGCTCAAGACCTCTCCGGCGGCGGTGAAAACCCGGTCTTGGCCGCCATCGACCTGCCATTCCGTCCAGCGGTAGCCTGCGCGAACGTTGACGTTTTCGAACAGCTCGGCCACGGTGACCGCGATCTCGACGTCGAATCCGTCTCCGGAACCGCCGCTCTGCACAAAATTCGGTGCCGTCGCCTTCAGATCATCGCGTAGATTCCAGAAACCCTCACCGTCATAGTCCACATCGGCGAGATACGCTGCGCTCATTTCAAGCCAGATCGTCTCGTTGAACTGAAACGCAGTCCCTGCCCCGATGCGAAGTCCGCTCCATTCAAAGTCGAAGCGGCTGTCGAGAATATCGTCAAAGGTCCGGCTCACCTTGTCGTCCGTAATAATCGACTGCACACCGTTCCTCAGGCGCAGCTCCTCTTCGGCGTGCTGGTAGCCGATAAACACCTCCAGGTGACCCTGGTCGGACGCCGCACCCCACTCTGAGACGCGCGCGTGCAGGCTGATGTCGAAATTTTCGATGTCCGAATCCGTATCGAATCTCGATTCGGAAATAGTCGACTGGCCGAAGGCCGAGCGGGGCGCCAGGATAAAGTCTGTGTCCGTGCCCTCTCCGTCGTCGGCTTCGCCGAAGCCGACGCGGCCGCGTAGCGACAGCCACTGCAGCAACTGCGCGTCAGCGCTCAAGACGAAGACGGGTCCGTCGAGATCTTCAAATTCCAAACGTGAGGTGCCGATGAACGGGCCGACGCCTGCGTCGATTTCCCCAAAGAAAATCTCCCAGGAACTCTCACCCATCGTATACCACAGGTCGGCACTAAGGGTAATTGGCGGGAGATCCAACGCGGCTTTGCGGTCCGGGCGAACGGCTAATGAATCATCCGCGGCTTCGACGCCGATCGCGGCGGTGGAGATAACACAGGCGATGATTACAAATCGGTAGATATGTCTCATGGCTCCTCCGTGGGCTAAACTGATCATTACATACTCATTCCGACTAGCCGCAACCCGCGGCCAACACGGTAGGGTTCATAGCGACTTCGCGGCCATTCGGCAAGCGCGATCGTGATTTCGTGCGTCTGCCACGTCCCGCGCGAACGGCCGCTTTCGGGCGTAATCGACCAGAAACACGCTTAGGGTGCCCGGCGATTCACGATGCCCGGGGCCCCTCGCCGTCTTCTCGCGTTTGTGGTAGAATTGCGGACTGATGAAGACCGCTCGGGACCAGAGAGACACCGCCCGATGGACCATCGCGGCCGGCCTCGCAATATCCGCGTGCTGCGCGCTCGGCGCCCATGCAGTGACGGTTTACGTCGACGACACGGGGAACAACTCCAACAGCGGGCTGACCACCGGAGCCGCCTGGAAAACAATTCAACACGCGGTGAACAGCGTCTCCCCCGGAGATGAGATCGTCGTTCTGCCGGGACTCTATGCCGGGGCGCGAATCGAGTCCTCCGGAACGAGCAATGCCCCCATCACCTTGCGCGCCGCCGCGGGCGCCGACGTCTGGATCACCGCGCCGGGCGCCAACAACCGGCACAACAGCAACCTGGAGCTCGAGGTGTGGGACGGCGACTGGGTCGTGCGGCATTGGATCGTCGAAGGACTCAAGATCACGAACGCGCCGGCGTGGGGCATTGACGCGCGCTCCACGCAACACATCACGATTCGAAGCAACACGGTGATCGATAGCGGCGTCACCGGCATCTTCACGGCTTTCTGCTATGACATCACCATCGAGGGAAACATCTCGCACCACAACGGCGAACACGGCATCTATCACAACAACAGCAGCGACCGCTTCGTGATCCGCGGCAACCGCTGCTATGACAACGCCAACGCCGGCATCCACATGAATGGCGATCTGTCCAATCCCGTGCCGGCCGGCGCACCATGGACGCTCGACGGCCTGATCTCGCACGGCCTGATCGAGGATAACCTGATCTACAACAATGGCCCCGGCGGAGCCGCGATCAACATGGACGGCGTCACCTACACCATGGTGCGCAATAACGTGCTGGTTCTCTCCTACAACAACAGCGGTATCGCCCTCTTCCAGCAGAATGGAGCGGAGCCGTCCCACAACAACCAGATTCTGCACAACACGATCGGTACGCGCTCAAGCGGCGGATGGGCGATCAATTTGACGCAGGCGGGATGCGTCAGCAATAAGGTCTACAACAACATCGCACTCACCGATCACTCCTGGCGCGGCAGCATCATGATCGCCAACCCGAATCTCGTCGGCTTCGAATCCGACTACAACATCGTGATGGACCGTTTCAGCATTGACGGCGGTGGTACGAAGATCACCTTTTCACAATGGAAGGCGCTCGGTTACGACACCCATTCGATTATCGCCACCCCGTCGCAGCTCTATCTCGATATCTGGCAGAATTTCCACCTGCTCGCCACCGCCCCCGCCGTGGACGCCGGCACGACCCTCACCAGTGTGTGCGACGACGTTGAACTGCGCTACCGCCCGCTGGACAGCAACAACAACGGCAGCAGCCTCCCCGACATCGGCGCCTACGAACGACTGCATGGCAGCGCAGACAGCGATGGTGACGGGATCCTGGACTGGGTCGAAGAGTACATCGGGATCAACCCGGCTGACCATGAGAGCGTTTTTGTCGTAAGCGATGTCGTGCCGGGGCCCGCACCCAACCAGGTCATCCTCAAGTGGCCGAGCACGTCGGGCGTGCTCTACAAGGTGAGGCGATCGACGAACGTCCCGCCTTCGTATTCCACCGTGCAGAACAATATTCCGGCCACGCCGCCGATGAACTGCTTCACGACGACCGTCGTGGGGCCGATTGATCTCTTTACGGTAATCGCCAAAACGCCGTAGCGGTCACCGTAGCACGGACATGCCGCCGCCGAAGAGAAACATCAGCGGGGAAAGGGAGATTGACGGCTTGCCGTCTTCGAGGGGTAGTGCGATCGAAAGCGAGACGCTTGTCTCATGGCTCTCTATGATCACGGCTTTCAAGACGTCCATGACCTCCGGACGCGCCGCGGCCATCTGCGGCTGCGCGGCAAGTTGCGTCCTGATCGTGTCGATGCCCTCCTTGATCATCACGCCGATCTGCGCGAGCGCCTCGGCGTTCTGACCAAAACCGGTAATCTTGAGCGACTGCGTTTCGACCTGCCGCGTGGCGGACAGGACCACCTTCTCGATCACAGAAAAGGGCGCGTCATCGGCGCGAAACTCGTCCGGCAGGACCAGGGCCGCCATCATCGGGTCGGCTTTGCCCGCACTTTCCACGAGCGCCGTCAGCGCCTCGGCGAATGGTAGTGCGTCCGGCGGCGTGCGAAGATGATCGCCAACCGAGTGCAGGAGCGGGGCGCTCGCGAAGGACGCGCAGACGATCAACTCGCGGTCCGAAACCGCGGCGATACCAATCTCATCTCCCCCGAGCATGTGGAACTCCAGCCCTGCATGCTTTCGCTTCACCTCCGATTCCCTCGAGAGGCGCGCGACGAGTCGGTCGCGATCATAGAGGCCGCGGGCGATTACGATCAACTCGACGCCCTTACCCTCATCCGCCGGGACCGCGCCCGCCGTGATGGCCTCGATGCGGGCGTTGCCGATTTCGCCTGCAATCTTGAGGACCTGCCGCGTGATTTGATCCATCATCGGCTGCCTCTGCGCGGCCATATCCTGGCCGAAGCGGTCAAGTTGGGCCGCGATATCCAGCGCACCGTATCCCTCGAAGCGCGATTGAACCACCGCGGCGGAAGGCGCCGGCAAACGCCGCAAATCTCGCGCGAGCGCGGCGTCATCGGGTGGGGATCCATCGTACGGCTTCGCCTCAATCAGGGCGAGGGCCCGCGCGGCGTATTCTCCGACGAAGGTGTCCTCGGAATCCGTGAGGCGCTTCAGGACCGGACCCGCACTTTCGACCCGGCGCTCACCGAGGGTGCGTATCGCCATAAGACGCGTAACGGGCGAAGAAGCCTGCAATGCTTCGAGGGGAGCGATCAAGCCACGCACCCGCATCGCGACCTCCGGATCGTCGGATTCAGACGCATCGCGTAGCTGCGGCAGGGCGCCGCGACCAGCCTCACGCAGCGCCAGCATGGCGGCCTCACGTTTTTCGAAATCGGAATGGCCGAGCTGAGCAATCAGGGCGGAGACATCCTCGGGACCGGCGTCGTTCAACTGCTGAATCAGCAGCGCATCGGTGATCTCCACTCCCTGGATCCGCCAGTACGCGTCCGTGTCGACGTAATCGAGAAGTTCATTCCCGCCGCCCTGGATCAGGAACGCAAGCAAGAGAGGTAGAATCATGATGCTCGACATGCGAATAGTATCGCGACCGCGGGCCCTTCACGCAAGCAGGGGATCGGCGATCTGTCGATTTCGAAAAGATCTCACGTGGCGGCGCAGCGGAGCGTTGTTTCTATAAAAAGAAGTGCGCCATGCCAGCGTCTTGCGGTTCGAGTTTCCAAATGCCCCATTTGGGGCGAGTAGCTTACTTGACAACCCAAGGCCCTGCAGCATGGCGCACTCTCATACTCATAGAGGATACTTAAGCACCTTCCTCATGTCAGTGCACCTCCTTTCGGAGTGACAGGCATTGTAGCAACGTCGCCCGTTCTTGTCTTCAACTTTCTCAAAAAACTTGCTTGCGACGACGTGAAAAACTGACCCGGTCCGGCACGATTTATGCCCTCTTGATTCGCCCTTTTTTTGGAGAATACGGACGCGGCCAAGACGGGCTTTTCATTGCAAGTTGTGCCCGACCGCAATTTTGTACAGGATGCACGGGACCTTCGTGCAAGACAGTGAAGTCGATATGATTACGATTCGAAAATCCGATGATCGCGGACACGCCGACCACGGTTGGCTGAAGGCGCGCCACACGTTTTCGTTTGCCAACTACTATGACCCGGATCACGTGCAGTTCCGCAGCCTGCGCGTGATGAATGAAGACCGCATCGCGCCCGCAAACGGTTTCGGCACGCATCCCCACCGGGACATGGAAATCGTGACCTACATGCTCGATGGCGCCCTGGCGCACAAGGACAGCATGGGGCACGGGGCCGTTCTGCACCGGGACGAAGTCCAGGTGATGACGGCTGGCACGGGCGTTACGCATAGCGAGTTCAACGACTCGGAATCCGAACCCGTGCATCTACTGCAGATTTGGATTGAGCCGGAAGCACGCGGGCTCGCGCCGCAGTACGACCAGCGCGCATTCGCACCGGATGAGAAGACGAACACGCTGAAAACGATCGCCTCACCCGACGGAGCCGACGGATCGCTGACCATTCACCAGGACGTACGCATCCACGCCGCAATTCTCAAGGACGGCAGGGCCGTGACCGCCCGACTCGCCGCCGGTCGACATGCATGGGTTCAAGTCGCGCGTGGCGTGGCGATCGTCAACGGACAGCCTCTATCCGCAGGGGACGGCGCCGCCATCAGCGATGAAGAAGCGCTGATTGTCTCCGCGCCAGACCAGGCTGAGATTCTCCTTTTTGACCTTGCCTGATGAGATTCACATCGTCCTATTCCTGCCCGAAGTGCGGTAGTCTCGACTGCCAGGGCGGGGTTCGCCCATGGTGGATGCGCGTCATGCCCTACTCCGGATTCTTTGTCTGTAATCAATGCGCCACCGAAGTAATGACGCTGTTCGTCTTTGGGGCACCCATTCGCGAATCGGAGAGTCTGAATTCGGATCCCGGAACGGCGGAACTGGCAACGGCGGTGGACGAAGGCTCCGAGGACATGAAGAGCGACGTGGTCGAATCGGGAATACCCGAGCCTGAGTCCGAGTCCGAGTCCGAGTCCGAGTCCGAGTCCGAGTCCGAGCCCGAGCCCGAGCCCGAGCCTGAGTCCGAGCCTGAGTCCGAGCCTGAGTCCGAGCCTGAGTCCGAGC
>JAQBUX010000042.1 GCA_027623795.1 Chloroflexota bacterium | reverse complement strand
AGGGGGGTGGCCAGCGCTTTGCCAAACCGCGTCAAGCCCGGCCATTTCTTGTGTTTGCGACGTTCGCAGGACTTTTGGTTGATGAGCGAAGGGCGGGTAGTCAGCCGCCCCTACGATGCGTTGTACCACGATTCTGACGCCTACAGACCGACCGCGATGAGTTGGCCGTTGTAGACCAAATGGCCGTCCAGATCCTCCGCCTCATTTGGTACCGAAGGGCGGGTGGTCGAGCCGATCCTACGATGGTCTGTGCCGCGATTTTGACGCCTACAGATCGACCGCGATACGTTGGCCGTCGTAGGCCAATTGAACGTCCAGACCCTCAGACTCTTTAAGTTTCGCCAGTTCCGCGTTGGTCGACTCATGGTCGAAGTCGTGCGTCATGTCCGTCAACAACGCCCGTTTCGGACGCAGGCGGCGGAGCTGGTCGAGCGCCTCTTCCAGGACGAAATGGGAGCCGTGAGACCGCCCCGGGCGGAGGGCGTCCATCACCATCACATCGGCGTCCAGCATCAGCCTTGCGGTGGCGTCCGGGATTCCCGAGGCGTCCGACACGTACACCACATCGCCAAATCGATATCCGAATGCGTTGGCTCGAGGGCCGTGGTCTACGGGCAACGGGGTGATCGTGAGGCCGAACACGTCAAAAGGCCGCTCGTCGATGATCTGGAAATCAAGCTGCGACACGCCACCGGGCGACGCAAGGCTTGTGTCCACGAGCCAGTAGAACGCTTTGGCGACGTGGTCCATCTCGGACTGGCGCAGGTAGAGGGGGATCGCGGCTTGCACGTTGTTCGTCCAGTCACGCAGATCGTCGAGACCGCCGACGGCGTCTGCGTGCTGGTGGGTGAGTATCACGCCGTCCAGGGACGGCACGCCCAGCTTTGGAAACAGGTCGATAGCGGAGTGATAGAAGAACTTGCCGACGTCGATCGCCACGTTCTTCGCAGTCCCGTCGGGCGACCTGTAGCGGATCAACAGGGATGTGTTTCGCCGCCTGTTGTGCGAGCCGGGGAGCACAGCGTCCGGACACACCTTGCAGGTCTGCGGCTGGCGCGTCAGACAACTGACACGCGGCACGCCTTCCGACGTGCCGGTGCCGAGGAATACGATCTCGCTGTCTGACAAGGTATCGGCCGGCCGGAGCTGAGATCAGTCTTGGGACTGAACGACTTGGCCAGCGAGTGTTTCGATCCGGTCGAGTTCGATCATTACGGCGAAGCCCTGACGCTCCTCGTCCCGGTCCAGCTCACGTTGCACGGTACGCGCCATTACCTGGTCGCGGATGTCGCCATCCTCATGGACCGTCGCGCGCCCCAGGAACTTCCACGCCTCGCTCGTCGCTGGGTTTCGGTACAGGACGATCACGTACGGACTGGTGCGGATGTTGTCCAGTCCGCCGCGTTTCGCCCGTTCCCAGTAGGCCAGGCTCTGGCCGTCGAAGGCCATCATGCTTCCGCGGTATCCGAGGCCCGGCTTGCCGTCGGCAGATGCTGTCGCGAGGATGCACGGCACGCCGTCGGCGAGGGCGTTGTTGACGGCGGTCTGCATTTCCGGGGTGAGTTCGATCAATTAGTGTCTCCTGATGTCCCGGCCTGGTATTGAGATTGAGATGGAGGATGGCCGGGATGATTCGCACGTATCGTACATCGGACCCGTAGGCGTGACGACGGTTGCCGATAACTGACGGTCAGCGGTTCTCTTTTCGGTAGACCAGACGCAGACCGGACCACGTGTCGTCAACCGCGCAGACCTTCGTGTCGACAAGGCCGAGCGGCAACGCGACCTCGCGGATAACGTCTTCGGTGACGTCCGTCGGCACCTTTGACGCCTTCTTTGGCCACGATATCCAGATCATTCCGTTTTTCGGGATCGCATCCATCAAGGCAGGCAGCAGTGATTCCAACTCGTCTCGGGATTTCGTGAACATATGCGCCATGGGAGCCGTGTCCCCGACGCCGATTTGTTTTCTCGTAGGCGCAGCCGAGGTGACGACGACCCCTTCAGGTAACGGGTCGAGAAGCTCCAGATAGTCCCCCGGCCCGTTTACGACGAGCACAGGAGACCCGGGCTTGATGCCGAGTTTCCGGGCCAGCGGCGTTTTTGAGTAGCCTGAGGTCATTTCGCGGTCTTCGCCGAAGGGATGGTGAGTGGCGCAACCTTCCCGTACAGGCCGTCGTAGCCAGGATCGATCTTCACCTCTCCGTAACGCACGGCGAGAATCGCGGCAGCGACGGCGTCACCGGCGACCTCTTCGATCGCCTCGACCGGCGAGTCGATCAAGGCGTCCAACTCGGAGCCGCAACGCTCGACCAAGTCGGCGACCACTCTGGCAACGGTTTTTGTGCCTACGCCAACGCCGAGGCACGCCGATACGAGGTCGCGCAGGGGGACGAGCCTCCTGTATGGTGGGCGCGACGCCGGTCCCCGCACAAGTCCGCCGTCGGTCGTCGACCAGCTCTGTGTTGCCGAGGACAGAAATTCGATCCGGTTGAGGACCCCAAACGTCAGCGGCCGGTTGCACACCGGGCATCGGCGACCGTTGGCCGCACTCTCGGCAGGCGTGAGGCGAACGCCGCAGGCCCTGTGGCCGTCCAGGTGGTACTTGCCCTGTTCGGGAAAGAACTCGATCGTCTCAGCGATCGACTCCGTGGCGACCGCCGCCACCAAACCGTCGTAGGTCGGCTCCATCTCGAACACGGTCGCCTCTCGTCCAACGTTCGCCGCTGAATGTGCGTCCGAGAAGGAAACTATCGCGCGATTCGCAAGCTCAGGCACACCCCAGTTCATCGCGGGGTCGCTGGAAAGCCCCGTCTCTATCGCATGGATGCGGTCGGCGTGGTCTCGGAACGCCTCTTCGAGCGAGTCGAACCCGGACTTGGATCCATACACGCCGAACCAGGGCGTCCATACGTGCGCCGGGATGATCTCGCAACGCTCGTCCACGTCGAACACGATATCTGCCAGATCACGGACCGATACCTTCAACAGCGGACGGCCATCTGATCCGAGTGC
The DNA here is from genome assembly GCA_027623795.1 of Chloroflexota bacterium. Lineage (GTDB taxonomy): Bacteria > Chloroflexota > Dehalococcoidia > Lucifugimonadales > Lucifugimonadaceae. The sequence continues at coordinate 11,772 of JAQBUX010000042.1, read as the reverse complement.
CCCGAACGGGTCAAAACGAGCGATCAGCGCGTCGACGGTCTTAATGTCAGGAGCGAACAACAGCAGGTGCACCCGCCTGCCGCGCCCGGTGATGGGCGGGTCACGCCAAACGCAACTAAGCTCGGTTCCCAGGACGAATCTGGTAGCGAATCGGGCGGTCCCAGCACCTGGTCCGGTTGGCTCGTGGCTTTCCCCGCGGCTTTCAGGGACGAGGCGAAATAGACCGGAGCCGTCATCGATCAATCGATCACCCAACTCACGCCGCCACTCCGGATGGGTGAAATCGGCCGCCGAAAGCAACCGCACCCCTTTGCGAACCGCAGCGGCGGCGAGCGTGTCCAGATCAAGGGCGCGGCTCGTCGCCATCGAGTATCGCGAGTGGAGATGGAGATCGGCGACGATCCGCTGAGTGGACACCTGAGGAGTTTATCGGCGTATCGCTCCATTGCGGCGGTGAGTGTCGGGATGAGAAATCCGTGACGATTCGCCGTGTCTTGCGGGTGAAGCAGTTGACGCGAAGCTCGATGCTGCTAGCCTCGTCAACATCAACAGACTATTCGCGCCGAATCGCGGCCGAAAAGACGCCCCGGGAGGTTCCAATGCCTGACTCAAACACCGGCAAGATCGTCGACATCCGGCTCAACGTCGCACGCCGACAACCGATGAGCGTCGTCGAGAGCGCAGAGGTGAAGGCCGGAGAAGGGCTGGTGGGAGACCGGCACGCCCAGGTGGGCAGCGACCGGCAAATCCTGATGATGGATCGCGCAATCCTGGAGACCCTGGAGGTTGAGCCGGGCCAGCTACGCGAGAACATCACCGTCGAGGGCGTGTCCCTGTTTGGCCTTCAAAAGGGCCAGAAGCTGAAGGTCGGCGATGGGCTGGAGTTCCAGATCGGCGAGTTGTGCGATCCGTGCGAGAACATGGACCACATCAGGCCGGGGCTGCGCGAGAAGATCGAGGGACAGCGAGGCCTTTTCGTGACCCCACTTTTCAGCGGCACGGTCAGCATCGGCGACGAGGTGACGGTCGGGTAGCTGGCCAGCACGCCAAGGCGCGTGTGTTCCGGGCCGGGCCCCGTCTCCTACACCCGGCGGGCGATCTCCCCGGGTGCATGCGCGTCTGGCGTCGGGACGCCCGTGAGTGAAGACACGCGATTCCTTGCCTCGCCAGGTCAACCTCAAAAATTGTGCGGAACGCACAGGGTGACGCGACGGCGATTCACATAGAATTGGTCTGACCACATTCATTGAACCGCTTTCGGCATGTGGTCCGCATGATTACGGGGAGTGGCGCAGCCCGGCAGCGCGCTTCGTTTGGGACGAAGAGGTCCCGGGTTCGAATCCCGGCTCCCCGACCATGCATCAGGTGTTGCTAAAGGCTTCTGGGCGAGTAAATGCCTCTGTAGGCTCGGCATATGCGCCAGATGATCCGGTGTACCGAAGATCACCCGTCGATCACCGCCGACCAGATAGCACTTGCCCCTTCGTCAGGCTCCTGGACGCCCACTTCACGCCATTCCATGGCTAATTGTTGTCGTCGCACGCCCCGAACGGCGATCCGCACACATGCAATGCGCGTCTGGACATACCGTCTCCTGGAACCTGCCGTTCACACGTTTTCAGGCGACGTGCATTCGAAGGCGGCGTGTGTGACGGCGACGTCGCATACGTGGGCCGTGTCGCACTCCTCCATGCGACGTTCATATCCATTTCATGGACCGATCCAACGAGAGACCCGAGAATTCCGAAGCTCTTGTTGGGGGAGGGAATACTTGCGCGCGGCTTGCGATATTCGATGGCTGATTTCGAGTATGGCGCGCCTACAATCGAGGTGAAATAGTGTCCGAAACTCGCGAACAAAAGTTGGCGACTCTCCTGGTCTGAGTGTTCCTCGGAACAATGGCCGTACAGACATTCCACATGGTGGAACACGTCGCACAGACACTCCAGAAGTTCGTACTGGGTTCGACGAGCCCCCACGGACTGGTCGGTCAACTCGACCTTGAATGGGTCCACTTCGCTTTCAACACGGTCTATCTGGTTCTCTTTGTAGTGATCGTCGCGTTGTGGTTAAAGGTGGGGCATCGGTTCACCACCATGGCCGGATCTGTAGCGATATTCCTCATCTTTGGATTACTGTTTCAGGGATGGCATCAGGTCGAGCACTCCGTCAAGTTCATTCAGTTCATCGATACCGGGATGCAGGGCACGCCGGGTGTGGCCGGCCGGTGGGTGGACGGAGTGGTTTTGCACTTCCTGTACAACGCGGCGGTATACGCGCCGATAGCGTTCGTCTTCTTTATGTGCGAGTTCTACAAAGAGAGCCTGAATCTGCTGCCCGGGCGTAAGGTGCAGGGTATCTCTGTCGGGGCCGCTTAACGCAGAAATGATTGTGGCGGCGGCCATGAGCGGATTCATCACGGTTATCGGTCATTCCGCCGCCACAATTCATCGATGGATTTCGGTCCCGTCCAACATTGCGGTTGGGTCGGCTTCGAAAAGTAGGTGCCTGAGACCTCAACAGATTTGCGGTAGGCCCGAGATCGCCCTTCGCACCTTTGCAGGTCTCCACATCCGTGTCTCAGTCCACGCCAATCGATTACAGTTTGGGGATGGGACGCGACGATTTCGCGCTCCCGGCGAAACGATCCTGCGACCAAGGCCCTCCCCTATTGCGCGAACGACATCATCTGAACCAGGATAAGCATCCCGCCGCATGCACCTGCTGGGCGTGCGATCTCGCAGGTCAACGGAGGCGCGGGCTCGACCCGGCGCTCCCGGCTGGTCAGCAGGTGTCGGACTCTGTCATCAAAGATGCCGAGTTGATCCTCGGTCTGACGCGAGCCGCAACCGAGTCACGCTCGACGAAGCGCGCGAAATCGAAGCAGGCGCGCGACGCCGCAAAACGCCAACGGAATGCCGGCGGCAGGTCCAAGAAGGGCAAAAAGAGGTAAGGGTGTAATCGGGCAGGCGGTCATCTCCGCCTTACCGCAGCGCCTCTCGAAGCGCGCCGCAAAGGTTGCCGCGCCTGCCTACGCGCACGCGCTGCAAACCGAGCCACTCCGCCATCAGCTCAAGCTCGGCCGCCAGTTCCGGGGCGACGTGCCCGGGGTCCTGTCCATCCTCGATGAACGCGCTCCGCACCCGAAGCGTGCCGCGGTCTCGCTCCGCCTTGATATCGACGCGCGCCACGATCTCTTCGCCCAGTAAGAAAGGCAGAACGTAGTAGCCGTACTGCCGCTTCTTTTCGGGAACATAGATCTCTATGCGGTAGAAGAAATCGAACAATCGTTCGGTCCGATCACGCTCCCAGATGAGCTGATCGAAGGGGCTCAGCAGCGCCCTCGCCTTCACCGGGCCGTTCGTCGAGGCCTCGCTGTGAAGGTATGCGGGCTGCGACCAGCCTTCGACCTCCACCTTGCGGAGCTCGCCGGACTCCACAAGCTCCGCAAGGCGCGGGCGGGCGTCCAGAGTCCGAATCCGGTAGTAGTCTGCGAGGTCTTTGTCCGTCCCTATGCCAAAGGCGAGCGCCGCAATCCTGACGAACTCCCGGTGCGCGTCCTCACGGGTGACCGGTTTGGCGTTCAGATGTTGTTCCGGGATGGCCCGCTCCGGCAGGTCATACACTCTGGAGAAGTTTCGGCGCTCTCTAGACGTGATGTCCCCGGTCGCGAAGTGGTACTCGAGCGCTACCTTGCCCGGCGCCCGGTTCCACCAACCCGGAGACGGACTGGAGCCGGACCTCTGGCCCGGGTCTTCGAGATCGGCGATCGTGAGCGGGCCGCGCCGCCGAATCTCTTCGAGTATCAAATCAAGGTACTTGGCGTCGGCGCTACGCAAAGTGCGGGATCGACGTTTTATCCCCTCCTCCATCCTGTGTTTGAACAGCGGGTACTGCTTCACCGGGATCAGGGACGCCACATGGCCCCAGTACTCAAACAGGTCGAATCGCTCGTGCACACCGTCGCCGAGTAGCTCCATCGGGTACTGGCCGAGCCGGGAGAAGAACGGCATGTAGTGAGCGCGTACGGCGACGTTGACCGAGTCGAGCTGTATCAGGCCGAGACGGTCGATCACCCCGCGCAGATGTTCGTCTTCCACGTGTACCGGACGCGGCTCGGCGAAGCCCTGAGCCGTCAGAGCGATTCGACGCGCATCTATCGCTGAAATTGAGTCAGTCATTGAGCCTCCCGTAGCCAGTCGGCATTATGCTGTCGCCCGCTCGGGAAATCGACTCCGGGCGTCGCACTCTCGCATTCCGGAGTCCACGCATGAGACAGCCTCTCCACCAGTTCTTCACGGACGACGAGTACCAATCTCGCCTCGACGGCGTACGAACGCGCATGGATGAGCGCGGCCTCGATGCGCTTGTCCTCACCACACCGGAGAACATCCACTACCTGAGCGGCTACCAGACGCCCGGGTACTACTTCTTTCTTGGGTTGATCGTGCCCCTCAATGGCGACCCCGTGCTCGTGCCACCGCCGCACGAGGAGTCGCTGGTGTCCTCGTATTCCGTCGTCGAGGACTACCGGCTTTTCCGAGACACGGAAGACCCGATCTTTGGCGTCGCGAGTGTCCTCGGTGAGATCGGGTTGGCGAGGGGAAGCGTCGGCGTCGAGTACGACTCGTGGTTCCTGAGAACCCGCGACTATATGCGGCTGCGCACGGCGCTTCCCGAAGCGGTCCTGCACGACGGTTCCGGGATCGTGGAGCGTGGGCGACTGATCAAGTCCGAGCGCGAGATCGACTTCATGCGCATGGCGGCCGCGATCGCCCAGACAGCGACCCGTGCCGGGCTGGACGCCGTCGCGGCGGGAGTGACGGAGCGGGAGCTTGGTGCGGAGGTTGTTCGGGCGCAGGTGATGGCCGGCAGCGAATACAGCGGGCTGCCGCCGTTCGTGACCTCCGGCGAGCAGCATTCGCTGCAGGTCCACTCCACGTGGTCGGATCGTAAGGTCGGCAACGACGAGATCGTTTTCTTCGAGGTTCCGGGAGTCGTCGACCGGTATCACGCCGCTCTGACGCGCGCTGCGTACGTAGGCGACCCGCCAGAGTTGCTGATTCGTGGCAGTGAGGTTAACCGGGACGCGCTAAGGCTGGCGAAGGAGCGAATCCGCCCGGGTGTTCCGGCTTCAGAGGCGTTCGAGGCCGCACGCGAGCGCATCGACGACGCCGACATCCCGTATGTACAGGGTCGGCGGATCGCATACGCAATCGGGACAGCGTTCCCTCCGGGATGGGATGAAGGACACATTTTCAGCATCAACGCAAACGAGCATCGGCCGTTCCACAGCGGCATGACTTTCCACGTAATCACGACGATGCGACTCCCCGGGCTGGGTGCGATCGGCTGTAGCGACACGGTGCTCGTCACCGAAGACGGCTGCGAAACGTTGACCTCTGATCTGCCGAACGAGTTGCACGTGGTTTGATGTTGGGTGCGATCGAGCGGCCCGGCCGGCGCAGCTGCGGATCTGGGGACACGCCAACTTCGGAGCGGATCTGGCGGAGAGGCCGGTCGCTAAGATTCGGCATCGCCCTGGACGACGACGCCCGGCCGGGAAGTTTTCACTCACCGAAAGGCACATACCCCACGTGGCCCTGCGTCGGTCTGCCCCGGCGATGATGTGCACGACCGACGGTTGTGCACGATGTGGATAGATTGTTTCGTGTTTCGTCGCAATAAAGAACAATATAGATGGCTTTCGTAATCACATAACAAAATGCTCCTGAAGCACCGTAAAAAGACATTGTTGACAAACTATAGAAGCCGTACAATATGAAGCAGTAGCTGCCCCCCACGGGGCCAGTTGCGTGGGGTTCCCCCGACAGTCGAGCGACGAAGGACGGCGTTGTGCCGGTTCGTTTCATGTCAGACGGCGTGTGGATGCGCCGCTACCTTGGCTTCTTCGTGGTGGTCCTCATCGTCGGAGGGCATTCGAATGCCGATCCCAAGCAAGCCGTCTACTGGCAAACCCTCAACCGCCAAGCCGAGCACCTCGCCGGGAGCCAAGCCGGGAACGAAGAAGTAATTCGAACGATCGGTGCGGTAGGTGTTAAGGCACCTCCCAATCCTCGCCGGCCCCGGACTCAATCCGGGGCCGGCTTTTTATTACGACAACGCACCGCGACGTATCGTGCCTCGTAGGCCGCCCTTCCGGGGGAATCCCCCTCCTCCGGCTCCCCCGGTTTGGTGAGCGAGGGGCGCCGGAGGACGTGAATGTTGGAGAATGGCGAAACGCTGACATCGGACTTTTCGATCGAGCTACGCGTGTAGAGGGCCGGGCTGGCAGAGGACAGTTGATTTCGGGCAGAAGTTGTTCGACGCGACACCAGGCGTTCGCTACCAGACGCGCTGGCGCATTAACCGCCTTTAGGCGGTCCCCCTCTCACCCCAACCCTCTCCCGCAAAAAAAGTGAAGGTGGCGCGAAAAACCGGCCTCGGCGCGATTTGACGGGTAGGTACGAGGACGCGATCGGTCAGCACCCTGCCGGCAACACCCTCGCAGCTCTCAGTCCTGTCAGTCCGAGGAAGGCAGCTTGCGGGCGCCCTGAAGCGCCATCGCAACACCGTCGCACATCAGCTCACCCTTGCCCGCCTTGACGCACAACAGGCTCACGCCGTCATCAGCGCTCTGGTAACGCTTGCCGAGCTGGATATCCGGGCCATTGGCGGCCGCTGGAGTCTGATCCGCTTTCGCTTCCACCGGTTCGCCGTTGCAGGTGAGCTCTACGTCGCCGCCCCTGGTGACGACAAACTCGGCGCCCCCCGATGTCGCGATCAGCCGCTGTCCGGTTGAGAGATTAATCGTCATTTCTCCCGCTACGTCTGGGGCCGGGTTACGCTCACCCGGCCTCCAGTTCAAATTAACCGACCGGAGTATAGCCAACCGGATGGGGGCCACCGCAAGATGCGGTTACCGGTTGGGGTTCTAACAAGATCTCGACGCGGGCAAATCATGGGAACTCTCTACGTCATCGGCACACCCATCGGCAACCTCGGCGACATTTCGCCGCGGGCGGCCGGGCTGTTGCGATCGGTGTCCCTCGTGGTCGCGGAAGACACGCGCGTCACCCGCAAGTTACTGAACCACCTCGACGCCCGGACCCCCTGCATCAGTTATCACGAACACTCACCGCCCGCGCAGCTAGAACGTGTGCTTGCGGCGCTTGAGTCGGGAGACGTCGCCCAGGTGACGGACGCGGGATCACCCACGGTCAGCGACCCGGGTCCCTCTCTCGTCGAGGCGGCAGCGACAAGCGGTCACGAAGTCGTCGCTGTGCCGGGACCATCCGCCATTACCGCCGCGTTATCCATATCCGGCATGCCGGGAGACCGGTTTGTTTTCCTGGGTTTTCTGCCTCGGAGAGGCTCGGAGCGTCGGTCGGTCCTGTCTGACGCCGCCGCTGAGATCGGCACGCTTGTCGCCTTTGAGACCCCCCAGCGTGTCGTGGCGGCGCTGGAAGACGTTGCGGCAACGTTGGGCACGCGACGGCTCGCCGTCTGCCGCGAGATCACCAAGATGCATGAAGAGGTGTTCCGGGGGAGCGCTGCCGAGGCCGTTGAGTATTTTTCAAAAGGCCGCCCGCGTGGCGAGTTCGTACTCGTCATCGAAGGCGCGTCCGGAGCGCGGATCGAGGTTACGGACGAAGTGATCTTTGAGGCGAAGGAGCGGCTCGCCGGAGAAGGATTGTCGGGGCGCACGCTTGTCGAGGCGGTGGTCGATGAGACCGGGGCGCCGCGACGACGTGTTTATCGCATCGTGTCCGGCGCCGGGTTCGATCCTTCCGGTGAGTAGCCGCCGCTGGATATACTTGAAAGCCCCGCCCGCACTGGTTTTGGTGAGATGGGCTGAACCGCACTTTGACTGGAGCTAACGTGGCTGACCGGGTCCTTGTGGCCGTCGCGTGGCCGTACGTAAACGGCCCGCCTCATCTCGGGCATATCGCGGGCAACAGCCTGCCCGCCGACATCTTTGCGCGGTATCACCGGCTCGCAGGCGACGACGTCTTGATGGTATCCGGGAGCGACATGCACGGCACGCCGACCATGCTCGCCGCACGCCAGGAAGGCGTGTCCCCGCGGGAACTCGCCGAGCGATACCACGACGTGTTTGCCGAGACGAACGTCCGCATGGGATTCTCCTTCAACCTGTATACCCACACGGACACGGAAAACCATCACGCCGTGGCTCAAGGCGTGTTCAAGAAACTCCTCGACAACGGTTACCTGGTCCAGGGCGTCCAGAGCATGCCGTTCTGTCTGATCGAACAGAGATTCCTGTCGGATCGGTTTGTCGAAGGCGTATGCCCGCACTGCGGGTTTGACGGAGCGCGCGGCGATCAGTGCGACAACTGTGGGAACACGATCGATCCGGCCGAACTTGGCGGCATCCGCTGCAAGGAAGACGGCTCGACACCCGAGTTCCGCGACACGACCCACTTCTTCCTGCGCCTGTCGGCGTTCCAGGACCGGCTCACGGAGTGGATATCGGGCCAGGACCAGTGGCGCGTGAACGTCCGCAACTTCAGCCTGGGCATCCTCCGTGAGGGGCTCAAGGATCGGGCGATCACGCGTGATATCGACTGGGGCGTGAAAATCCCGGTGGACGGCTTCGACGACAAGCGAATCTACGTCTGGTTCGAGGCCGTGATCGGGTACCTATCTGCCTCGATCGAGTGGGCCCAGCGGTCCGGGAACCCTGACGCATGGAAGGCGTGGTGGGAGGAGGCGGACGCAAGGTCTTTCTACTTCCAGGGCAAAGACAACATCCCGTTCCACACGATCATCTGGCCGGCGATGTTGATGGGCCACGGCGGTCTCAACCTGGCGTACGACGTCCCTGCGAACGAGTTCTTGACGTTGGAGGGGCGGGCTCTCTCGACGAGCGGCGGGTGGGCCGTGTGGCTGCCGGACTACCTGGAGCGCTACGACCCCGATCCGCTCCGTTACTACCTGACGGCGATCATGCCGGAGACCTCCGATTCCGACTTCACATGGGGCGGATTCCTTCTGGCGAACAACAGCGAACTCGTGGCGACGTTCGGGAACCTGGTCCATCGGGTGCTCACGCTAACGACCCGGCACTTCGCCGACGCGGTGCCTGAGCCGGGTGAGTTCGGACCGGACGAGACGGCAGCGCTCGAGGCGTGCGACACGGCGCTCAAGGATGTGGCCGGGCACCTGGAGCGGCGAAATTTTCGCGAAGGTCTCAGGGCAGCGATGGTGCTCGCCCAGCACGGCAACCGCTATGTCGATACCCGCGCCCCATGGGTGCAGGTCAAAGAAGATCTACCCGGCGCGGCGACCACACTCTGGACCGCCCTGAACATCGTCGAGACGTTGCGAACAGTCACCTACCCGTATCTCCCTTTTTCCTCGCAGAAGCTGCACGAACTTCTTGGGCACGAGGGCGACGTGCTGGCCTATGGCTGGCGACGACACGAACCCATCCCAGGGACCGCTCTCCCGAACCCATCGCCGTTGTTTAAGAAGTTGGACGAATCGATCGTGGAAGATGAAGCGGCACGACTTTCAGCGGCGACCGCCCGATGAACGGCGAGGCGACGACTACAGGGCCATACGAGGAGGTCTACGACCCGATCAGGCCGGAGTTGCGGGCTGTTATCGCCAACATCGCGACCCTTGCCCTCGAGCAGGGTTCCCGCGAGAGCGCGATGGCCGGCCAGTTGGAGCACGTCCTCAGCGCGCCCGGCAAACGCCTCCGTCCCGCCATCACCCTGCTCGCATCGCGCCTGTGGGGCGCGCCTTCGGACATGGACGTGATGATGGGAACCGGCGTCGAGCTCCTGCACATCGCAACTCTGATCCACGACGACACGGTCGACGCCGCCGATATGCGGCGCGGACGGGAGACAGCGAGCAACCTCTGGGGCCGGAACGTGGCGGTGTTGCTGGGAGACTATGTATTCGCCGCCGCGGCCCGATTCGTGTGCGATACAAACAACGTGAGACTGGTCCGGCGGTTCGCCGAGACGATCATGGAGCTCTCGCGCGGTGAGTTGAACGAGCTACTGGACGGCAAAGACACCCGGGTCACGCGGGACGCCTACTACCAGCGCATCTTCGACAAGACCGCCTCCCTGTTTACGACTGCGGCGGAGAGTGGCGCTGTGCTCGGCGGAGCGCCGGAATCCGAGATTCAGCTCGTCCGGAACTATGGCTACAAGCTCGGCATGGCGTACCAGGTGCTGGACGACGTGCTCGACTACGACTCCACGTCGGAAGAACTCGGAAAACCGGCCGGCAACGACCTCAAAGAGGGCGTTCTGACGCTTCCGGCGATCATGTACATCGAGGCCCGGCCAGAGTCCAACCCGGTGTTAGACCTGTTCAAGTCAGTTCGCACCGCACCGAAAAACGGCAAGTCTGAGGCCGACGACGACGATCTGGCGAACGCGATTCAGTCGGTCAGAGACTCTGGATTCATCGAAAAGAGCCGCGAGGTCGCTCAACAGTTCATCGACGAGGCGCGCGACTCACTGTCGGGGCTCCCGGACACGGAAGAGCGCGCAGCGCTTGAGACCCTGGCCGATCTGACCGGGGGGCGGCGCTCCTAGTAACCGTCCCGAAATGAGGGAGACGGGTTCGTCCCGGGTAGAACGGGGCATAGTCACAAGCCCTTACGACGAGATCGCCTCTCACGTAACGCGTCGTTCCCGTGTGGACGGGGAGTCGCAGGGCCGTCTGATCAGACGGCGACGCGAAACGAGACGTTTGAGAGGCTATTAGTAGAGCCCGGGAAGTGAGCCGTGGACCAGTTCGCCGCCGATGAGCGTCGCGAGTACCGGGATCGATGCGATCTCGGACGCCTCCACCGCCGTTGGATCGGCGGCGAGGACCACCAGGTCAGCCAGCTTGCCGATTCCTATCGAACCCAGTTCTCCCTCCTGGAACCCCATCCAGGCGGCGTCAGTTCCGTACAACCGGAGCGCTTGCCGGATCGAGATCGACTGCTCCGCCCCCACGGCCTCTCCGCCTAACGAAGCTCGCAAAACCGCTGCCTGAACGCCCGCAAGGGGGGCAACCGGTCCGACAGGCGCGTCCGACGAACCGGCGACACGCAGACCGGCCTCCAACATGGTCTTGACCGCGTAAAGATGCTCCGGTGTTGGCCCGCCTGCCCGCCATGCGCGCAAGTAACGATCACCCCGGTCGCTGATGAAACCCGGCTGAGTGACCACGGACGCACCGGCGGCGGCGATCGAACGTGCGACCTCAGGAGGGCATTCGGACGCGTGCTCGATACGGTGGCGCATACGTGCGACTTCGGATCGAGGCCCTAGCGCGGCGAACGCCTCGCATGCCATCGCAACCGCCTCGATCTCAACGGCGTGGACTGCGATCTGCCGGCCGCTATCGTGCGCCGATCTCATCATCCCCACGAGCGCATCGAAGTCCGGGTACATTTCGCCGCCCGAAAAGGTAATCGCAAGCTTTGTCGCGCCCGTCCTCACACCTCGCGGACGATCGGAATCCGGATAACCCGCGCCCGGCGACAACATCACCGTCGGTCGCGGCAGAAATCGGCATGAGGCAACCAGCTCGGCATAAAGCTCAAGCCGAATCGCGATGTTGTCGCGCCCCGCGTCTGTGACAGAGGTCACACCGGCGGCGACAAGTGACGAAGAAGCCGATTCGGTGTAGCGGTTTAGCGTTTGGGAATCAGGCTTCGGCATCCGTTCACCCAGCCAGCCACCCATCTCGAACAACAGTCCTGTCGGCTCACCGGTTACCGAGTCGCGAACG
>JAQBUX010000041.1 GCA_027623795.1 Chloroflexota bacterium | reverse complement strand
CTGACAGCACCGCAACCTGGGCGATCTGGTCCCGGCCTTCGACCGCGGTTGAGAGCTTGGAGATCGTCTTTCGTACGTCGATGACCCCCATCTCAAGCCCGCGCTTGATGGCCATAGGGTCTGAGCCCGCGGCGACGTTCTTGAAGCCTTCCGAGATGATCGCCTGAGCGAGGACGGTCGAGGTCGTCGTGCCGTCACCGGCGTCGTCGTTCGTCTGCTTTGAGGCTTCTTTGAGAAGCTGGGCGCCCATGTTCTCGAACGGGTCTTCGAGGTCGATCTCTTTGGCTATCGAGACGCCGTCAGAGCTGACCTGGGGCGGGCCGAATTTTTTGTCGACGATGACGTTCCGGCCTTTGGGGCCGAGCGTAATCTTTACGGTGTTCGCGAGCATGTCGATTCCGGACTTGAGCCGGGCTCGAGCATCCTCGCCGAACTTGAGTTCTTTAGATGGCATGTATCCCTCTCCGGGCGTGGTGGTGGTCCTCCCGCGGAAGGACCGTGGGTTCTAGATGGTTGCGAGGATGTCGCTCTCGCGGACAACCAGGTACTCGACACCTTCTTCGGTGTACTCGGTCCCGGCGTACTTCGAGTAGATGACCGAGTCACCGACCTTTACGGACATCGGGATCGTCTTGCCCTCGTCGTTGACGCGGCCGGGGCCTGCCGCCACGACGGCGCCTGTCTGCGGCTTCTCTTTTGCCGTGTCCGGGATGTAGATCCCGCCCGGGCTCTGGGAGGCGGCATCGTCGCTGGGCGAGATCACTACGCGATCCGCCAGCGGCTTTACCTTGAGCTTGGCCTTGTTCGTTGTCGTCATACCGGTATTCCTTCTTTTACGTTTATCTTTGAGTCGTTGTTCGACGGGATCAGGATTCGTATTTGTCGATCGTCCTGGTGATCTGAGGGCATTTCCAATGCCTGCATCTGACCATGGTTGCGATAGTCTTGGTCGAATAATGGCCATAACCGGCCGTTTGTTCGCCCGTTCTTTTCTATCTCAGACCTTCGTTTGAACGAGCATATGCGGACGCCCGTCTCAATTTGAGCGCAACACCAGACGAGGTCGTCCAGCGTCTTTTTCAATTCAGGTCTCCTTCTGCCGAACGGCAGTTTTATCAATTGGCGGAATCGATCCGCCCCGGTCTGCCAAGATTGTCAACTCGGCGCCTGGTGTCACCGACAGCGCAGGGATTCGCCGGTAGTCCCAATCCCGAATACCGTTTCGACGGCGCTGAATCTTTTCGTTTGAACGGATTCGTCTGGATTGGTTCCTATCGAACAGTTCGATTAACGCTGAATCTGACTGTTCGTTTCCGTCGCCACAGTCCATACAGTACGAGACGGTCTCGTACCACAAGTCATCATCCATCCCGATGACGTTTGAACCGCCGCAGGACTGACACCAGTTCCGAGCTATGTCGTACTCGTTCACGATCGTGAGTCCCCTGAACTGAAATTTGTTAGTTATTCGATGCATGGATCTGCGCAGCTAGCCTATTGCGGCTGCTTACGCCGGTTTTCTGGAACACATTTCGCAGATGCACCTTAATTGTGTTTTCCGATAATTCCATCCGGTCCGCGATCTCCCGATTTGACATGCCTCCTGCGACGAGGTTCGCCACCTCTTTCTCTCTCGGTGAAAGGGATGCGAGCGGGTCGTCACCGGGTGACGTGCCGTTTGAGACAACCGCTACCAGATCCGAGAGCGTCTCGATCGAAGGCCCGATCGCAGTCACCTGGCCTGCAGCGATTAGTCGAAGAGCGCGAACGACTTCATCGGCCGTCGTGTCCAGCGACACATATCCGTGAGCCGCTGCTTCCACGGCTGTGTCGACGTAGCCCGTGGATGAAGTTGTCATGACGACCAACGACGCATCCGGCATCGCGCCAGAGACCGAATCGACCATCTTGTCTAGAAGCAGCGATGGCATTTCCGGGTCGATAAGCACCAGGTCCGGTCGGTGTTCAGCGACTCCTCTCTGGATATCCGCCTGCTCGGTGATTTCAGCTACGACGTCTATGTCGTCGTACTCACTAAGCAGTAGCCCGACCGCGTGGGCCATGGCCTGACTACGAAACGCTATTGCTACTCTGATCGTATTGATTCCAATTCGGATGCTGTCGCGAAGAATTCGATGGTGCGTCGCTGTTTTCTGTTGGTATGCCCACTCGGGTAACTAAACTATCTTCATTCTTTATTACTAATCCTCAATACCACTTAAGTACTATTTTCCGGGGCAAATGGTCCACGCGGCTGTATCGGTCATGGGACGGGGCGGGTCAGTTTTTGACGAGACGGTCCGTTTGTTGTCCAATTCACTCGGCGGTGCTGGCCCCTACCGCAAAAATCCCGGGCACCAAGCCTTCAGCGACGAAGGACAACCGGGATTCTGCGACCTCGAACGGCTCGGTTGGCAAGATGGGCCACCCGTCGGAGGTGAAGCCATCAGCTCCGACGGGTGGCACGCCGTTGGTTAACATCCAGTTCGCCGGTGTCCAAAACTCGATCAGACCAGTGACCGTCGTCTCGGTGTCCGGCCCGACGAGATCAATCGAAAAGTGGCGCGCTGCGATGAAGTTTGGGGGCGGGGGTCTTCTGCACCGAGTTCATGTAAGGCAGCCGCCACCTGCCCATCGCGGTCGGAAAACGACAAATCTTTCAACACAACTTCATGAATGCCTGCCGCCGAGTCTGGAAATCGCACCGTCACGTCAAATCCCGGGACGCCCGACGGTATGTCGACGCTTACGGCAATTGGAATCTCACCCGGCCCAGCCGTCGGCACCGTGACCGTCTCCGTGGTGAGCGGGATGCTATCGCCGTAAAGCGTCGTGCCCACTCTTCACGAGAGTCGCTCGGTCAGGGCGATGTCCAAAAGCAGACCTGTCAGAACCGCCTAACGCTGCTTAGAACATGATCCTAAGACGGCTGTCCCAGATCACGCGCCCTTCATGCTGGTGGCGGGCTGGCCTTCAGGGCGTCGCTCATTTTGGCTGCCACGGCCATCGCATCCTTTTCAGGGGCGCCAGGCAGATTGCCGCTCGATACCGCACGCATGAGATCAGCGACACCGAAGGCGGTGTGTTCAGCCGGTAAATCTGAGTATCGCGGTATTAGATGCGAGTGCATATGTGGAGTGCTCTCTCCGAATGCGACCACATATATACGGAGTGCGCCGGTGACCTGCTCCAGTGTGCGGGTTATGTGACGCAAGACAGGCCCGAAGGCAGCGGCCTCTTCATCGTTGAAGTGCGCCGGACCCTGTACATGACGCTGGGCGTTGAACATAGTCCAGCCTGCGAGCGCAGACGGCGACGGCGCATGCCGCACGAGCCATAGCTTGTCTTCCCATATCACGTCGCCCAGACCGGACCCATCGCCCGCGTTTCCCCGACAAACAGAACACGATTCCTGGTAACTGTCATGCTTCATTTATGAACTCCCGAGCCGCGTAGTACGACCAGTGTTGAGCGTTTGAGTTGCGATCACGTCGACGTGGCCCTGAATGTACACCACGCCGATACGGCATTAAATCGTTGTGGGCTGCGTCAGACACATAGTGTGCGGTTGGACCCTACCGAGGGGAGCCCACGGCCGCCGCTCTTTCATTCGCTCTTGCTGGGCCATCGAGAGGCCGCCCGCTGATGGGCGAACTCTCGCATTGCATTCCTCCGGGCAGCAGTACGCCGACACTATGAGGCAGCCAGGACGTCGTTGAGCTCTTGGGCGCCGTGAAAAATCAGTTTCGGTTTCTTTCCAGCGACCGGAACCACCGCCAGACGGCCGAGAAGCGGTACGTCGACGCCCTGTTCGCTTTGCATTGCCTCAAGAATGACACTCACCACCTCGGCATGAGGCCCGGACACCGACGACGGCGGCCCGCCGATGGCGTACTCACGGAGCTCCGGGCTTGCACGAAACATCGCCATCTTGCAGGCGCTTCGATCTGCCGTTGCTTTTCGAACGCACGTCGAAAAGGTGCCGAGCCCAGTTGTCCGGTGGCGCTTCCTGTCTCGCAGCGTTGCGGTCACCTCCTCAACGAACGCCCGAAGCCTCTTGTCGGTCGTACGAATCCTGTTCCCTGGAGGCTAGACTTGCCACCGGCCCCGCTCCCGTGGTGAATATTCGCCGTAGCAAAGGTCTGGCTCCATGCCCTGGGATCCCGCCCAATACCTCAAGTTCGCCGACCATCGGTTGCGGCCGGCGATAGATCTTCTCAACCGCGTAGGCCTTGAATCTCCGGAGGTCGTGTACGACCTTGGGGCGGGCACAGGCAACGTCACCGAGCTTCTCGCCGAGCGTTGGCCGAAGGCGCGTGCGATCGGCGTTGACAGCTCGCCGGAGATGCTGGAAAGGGCCGAGCGCGTCCCCAATCTTGAGTGGCAACGGGCCGATATCGGAACCTGGCGGCCGGACCGGCCGGCGGAGTTGATCTTCTCGAACGCCGCGCTGCACTGGTTGGAGGGCCACGCGGAGTTGTTTACGGGCCTGATGTCCGCCCTGGCGCCGGGCGGGGTGCTCGCCGTGCAGATGCCGCGCAACTTCGACGCCGTCTCTCACACGTCGATTTCCGAAGCCGCTCGCGGCGGGCCGTGGCGGTCGACGCTAGAGCCTCTCTTGCGGCCCGCGCCGGTCGAGCCGCCGCCGTTTTACGTGCGAATCCTCTCCCCGTTGACGAGCTCACTGGACGTGTGGGAGACGGAGTACATACAGGTCCTCAAAGGCGACAATCCCGTGAAGGAGTGGACCAAGGGAACGTGGCTCCGGCCTCTGCTCGACGCGTTAAACGAGCCGGAACGGAGCGAGTTTGAGTCCGCCTACGCGAAGCTTGTAGAAAAGGCGTACCCGAAGGAGGGCGACCGCACGACATTATTTCCGTTCAAGCGGATGTTCATCGTCGCCAGAAAGCGGTAGCGACCCGCGGGCTGTGACCGGCGGCCGCTACCGGAGTTTATGCCGACGCTGGTCGATCTAACCCGACTCACGCCGGTTGAATCACCCGGCTGGTCACGGTTATCCGGCGTCGCCGTGCGGTGGCACGGCGGTCACAACCACGTCGTCACGGCAGAGCTGTCTCGACGACTGGACGTGGGCGCCGCCGCCGGATAGCCCACGTACAGACATCCCGATATCCGAGCCGGCTCCGTCAGTCCCAGAGTCGCGGCGAGATCGGGCGGCTTGCAGACCTTTCCGGTAGACCATCCAACGCCCAGCCCGCGGGCGTGCGCCGCGAGCATGAAGTTCTGGACCGCACAGGCTACGGCGGCGTAGTTCTCCTCAGCGATCTCGTCGGAGTCTCCACTCAACGAGTAAGCGTAGACGAGGGCCGGGGCGTCAAGAACTTCCCGACGGGCTGCGTCTGCGCTCGCCTGTTTGCGGTCCGGGTTCGGGTTAGGGGTGTTCTCAAAGGTCCAGGCGTGGATCAGATCGCCGACCCTCTTGCGACCCTCGCCATCCTTCTTGAGGACGAAGAATCGCCACGGCTCGGTCATCCGGTGGTTCGGCGCCCAGACCGCTGCGTCGATCAACTCCGAAACGGTTGCGTCAGATACCGGGTCGGCCGAGAAGTCGCGCACCGTCCTCCGGGACTTGATAAGCCGGTCGAGCACTTCAATCGTCATTGGATCGCCGTGCGTCAAATGGTTCTCCCGAAAACGCGGTAACCCTGTTGTCAGTAGTCGCGCTCGCAACCGTCAGGCAGTATACGAACGCAACTTGGTTCGCCGCCCAGGCGGGTTCGACTCAAAACAATGTGGTCCAACGCTGAAATAGGCGGCGATGATGCATCCGCACGGCGTCGGGCCAGATGTCCCGCGCTGTTCCAATGTGAAACCCGTTCTGTATGTTGGCCGACTGTATCCGGTGGAGCGGCAGCGCGCTACTCGGGGGTCGTTTGATTTTTTTTGCAATATGCTCAAGTCACTGGATACGGCCCGCACCATCACGATCGATGCTCGGACGCCAACCGTTATTCATCATCCCGGTCCATGGAGACCCAAACGTATTCATGAAAATCGGAATTCTGTCGAGAAATCGAGAGCTTTACTCGACCCGGCGCCTCCTTGAAGCATCGGAATCGAGGGGGCACGAAACACGAGTGGTGGACTACCTCCGTTGCTACATGAACATCACGTCCACGCGCCCATCAATCCAATTCGCTGGTGAAGCTCTGGATTTTGACGCGGTGATCCCGAGGATCGGAGCTTCAAGAACGTTCTACGGGACCGCCGTCGTCCGCCAGTTCGAGATGATGGGCGTCTACTCCGTCAACGAATCACAGTCGATTTCTCGTTCCCAGGACAAACTGCGCTCAATGCAGGTGTTGTCGCGCACCGATATCGGAATGCCAACAACGGGCTTCGCTCACTCCACGAGGGATATCGATGGACTCATCGACGCAGTTGGTGGGGCTCCTCTGATCGTCAAACTACTTGAGGGGACCCAGGGGGTAGGGGTGGTCCTCGCTGAGACCAAGAAGGCGGCTCAGTCGGTCATATCGGCGTTCCGGCAATTGACGCCGAACATCCTGATTCAGGAGTTCATCAAAGAGTCCCGCGGCGTGGATATTCGTTGCTTCGTGATCGGACGGAGAGTAGTTGCGGCGATGGAAAGACGAGCTCCTCCCGGAGAATTTCGTTCAAACATTCATCAGGGTGGCTCGGCACATGCAGTTGAGCTCAGCCCCACAGAGAGGCGTACAGCCGTGAGGGCTGCGGGCGCCCTCGGGCTTCGCGTCGCCGGCGTAGACATCATCAGATCAGAACGCGGCCCCCTGGTGCTTGAGGTGAATTCATCGCCTGGCCTTGAGGGGATAGAGGCGGCGACCGGGGTCGATGTCGCTGACACGATAATCCGGTACGTGGAGCGAAATGCCAGCCCAAATCGCACGCGAGACCGGGTGAAAGGGTGACCGCACCCTTGGCCGATGGACGGCAAGCCTCCGAGGCGGATCATGCAGCGACGCCGTAGTCAGGGCAAGGAGACGGTCGGTTGGCGGGAATGTGTGTCGTTGCCGGGCCTCGGCCTCGGTGTCGTCCGGACAAAAGTGGATACGGGGGCGACAACTTCAGCGTTGCACGCCACTCGAATACAGAGATTTGTTCGGAATGACGAACCATGGGTCAGGTTCACCGTCCCACGTGATCCCATCGTCGGCAGGAAGCGGACGATGGTCGAGGCCCGCGTCGCAGACGAGCGATGGATCAGAAGCTCGAATGGCCAGATGGAAAAACGACCGTTGATACGCGCCCGGATCGAGCTCCTCGGGCGCTCCTGGCCCATCGACCTCACATTGACCAGCAGGGATCGAATGACTTACGACATGCTTCTCGGGCGCCGCGCGCTAGGACACCGATTCGTGGTCGATCCCGCGCAGTCGTACGTCGGCGGGTTCGTCGAACCTCTGGATATTGAGGACCTCAGTCCGTCTAAGACAACGACGACGCAGACGGAACGTCAGGCTCCAGATTCCATCTGATCGCCTGCACCGCGAGATAGCCGATTCCGCCTATCACGGCGAACGATGCCAGCGCAGCCCCTGGACCCACGACCTGGGCGAGGGCGCCGAGCGCGAACATGCCCAACGGTCCCATGCCGAACATCACGAACAGGGCAGCGATCACGCGTCCCCTGACCTCCGGAGGCGCCGATAACTGCATGCCCATCATGGTGGTAACGAAGAAGACCGTCGCAGCGAGCGCCGCCAGAAGCGCAAAAACGACTGAGAGGGTGAATATGCCCGAAATGCCGAGGGCGAACACGAGGATCACGAACAGTAGCCCTGACGCAGTTTCTATCGTGCGATCGTCGTAACGGCTTGAAAGCATGACCGACGCAAGCGTGCCGGTAACAGATCCAGCGCCGACCGCCATCGAGAGGACCGCGAGCCCAGACGCGCCCTCGCCGAGTGAATCGACGAGCGACGGGAAGAGCGCTCCCCATGTATTCGCCGTCAGGACGAGGACCGTTGCGCCGAGCATCGACCAACGTAACGACGGCTCCTTCACTACATAAACGATCCCGCCAAATAATCGGGCCAGGAGGCTCGAAGCCGCCTCTCCAGATACGGTCCGCCGCCGTCTCAATTTGAGACGAAGGTACAGAAGCGAAGACGGCACCACGAGCAATACCGGGAACAGAACGGCCGAGTCCAACGAGACCTGGGAGATCAGTATGCCGACGACGAGCGGGCCGACTATCTGGGAGACGTTAAACGACAACGTCGATAGGCCGATTGCGGTTCGGCCCTCCGCCGGTGGAACGAGGTCCGTGACCATCGTCTGGCGGGCCGGGCTCGTGAGAGCGGCCGATGAGCCGTGAGCGAATGATAGAGCCAACACGTGCCAAGCGTCTGCAGTATCCGACAGTACGAGGGCCGCGAGGACGACGTACCAGATGAACGAAAACACGTCACCGGCGGCCGTGAGACGCGTCAGTGAATATCGGTCAGCCAGCATGCCTCCGGCCGTCGTGAATACGAGCATCGGCAGCATGAACAGGCCAAGTACAAGCGAAACCAGAAACGGCGATCCGGTAAAATCCGAGACCATCCACCCGCGCATCAACATCGCCCCACCGAAGCTCGTGTGGCTAAGTGTCGCCGCCAATGTGTACTGGCGATAGCGTGAATGGAGGAGCACACCAAGCGGCGTGCGTCGCGCCAGCGTTCTGACCGGTCGCCTCAGGCGCCGGCGTCGCGCTGACCCTACCCTGGGAACTAGATTATGGGACGTTTGGATCGCCCTCGTCGGGCATGACGCGACCGCCAGGCCGCCGCTCCACGACAAGTGAACGTTTTCGGCCGATGATGCGCCGACATATCGCGATTGTCCGCCGGACATCCGCCTGGCCGCAATACTGATTGCTACGAGATCGATGCGAGTAATAAGCGGCCGGCCATATGGATGCGCTACGGCCGGCCCCTCGAATTTACCCGAGTCCATTCGGATGCGACCGCAACGACGTATTCCCAGACAAAGCCGGAGCGAGGGCCGCCTATCCCGGCGGGATGTTGTGATTCAGCCTGAACACATTACCGGGATCGTAGGTCCGTTTTACCGCCCGGAGTCGTGCGTAGTTCAGACCGAAGGCCGTTTCGATGCGAGACGGCTCGTCTTCAGAAATGTGATTTACGTAGACCGTTTCCCCCGCAAAGGGCTCAAGGTCGCCCCAGAACTTCCTGGTCCATTCGATCTGACGTTCGTCGTCTTCGGGGTCCAACCACTGGGACACGATGTCGATGTCCCACTGGTGGATGCGGTGACCAAACGCGGTCGCGTCCGGGGCGACCCTAGTCGCAGCGCCGTGGACGTTGAAGATCGGAATCCCCGTCATGGGCGAGATCAGGTTTGACGCGTGATCGACGAACACATCGATAACGTCGTCAGAGAATTCTTGCAAGAACCCAGACTTCCAGTACCGCCTTGGGCCATGGGGCGCAAAATCGTCCAGCATGTGCTGACGTGCGCTGTAGGGCATCGGCTGAACCAGATCGGCCAGTGGGGACCCAAACTCTCGGATCGCTTTGATCTGCTTTTCGCCCTCTGTTACGTCGCCGTTGTATCCGACCATGATGCCCGCTACCGGATCACCGTCCGGAGAAGTCATCAAAGCCATGTAAACCTCTAGCTCGTCGGGCGGGTCGGCTGTGATGTCACGGTAAAAGCGCATCAACTCCCTTGCATGATCCATCGGGTGGATGATCATGCCTCCGATGACTGCGGGGCCAACATCGTGGAGCTGAAATCTGAAGCTCGTCACGACGCCAAAGTTCCCGCCGCCGCCGCGGAGCGCCCAGAACAGATCAGCGTGCGAGTCCGCGTCCGCCGTGATCAGCTCGCCGCCCGCCGTTACGATGTCAAACGAGATCACGTTGTCGCAGGTGAGGCCGTGTTTGCCCATCAGCCAACCGAGTCCGCCACCCAGCGTCAGACCGGCAATGCCGGTGTTGGACACCGTGCCGCCGGTCGTCGCGAGGCCGTGGACGAGGGTCTCGTCATCAAACTCCGCCCATGTAAGCCCCGCCTGCGCATGGGCCGTTCTTGTAATCGGATCGACTCGAACTCCCTTCATCCCCGAGAGGTCGATCACGAGGCCCCCGTCGCAGGTTCCGTGCCCGGCGACGTTGTGGGCGCCGCCGCGCAGGGAGAGCACAAGGTCGTGCTCTCTTGCGAATCGGACTGCGTTGATGACATCTGAAACACCGCGGCACTTGACCACCACCGCCGGGCGCTTGTCTATCATCCCGTTCCAGACAGAGCGCGCCCGGTCATACCCTTCTGATTCGGCCGTGAATACATCGCCGTGGATGGTCGATTCGAACACGTTGAATGTTTCGCCGTCGATGGTCACAACGGATCCACCGGTTCGGGTTGCATTGATCGTCGTCATCGCAGGTCCTCGCTTTCTAAGGGAATCCTGAGGCTCGCAAAGTGCGCCGGATAATACAGGAGGCCACGACAGGCGGGCGAAACGGGTAGATAGTCCTGTGAATCGAAATTGACTCTGTACGAGCCCGTTCGCGAGGATGCCGCTGCCTCTGGGCTGTCTGCGGAACAGAGCTCGAGCTGTCCCTGACGGTGATCCAACTGCGCGCAGTTCGGCGCCAGATAGCACTGCTCCAGTCGCGTGGCCCAGAACGGTCCTCCTCCCCGCAAATCTTGCTGGCTGGAGGACTGCCAGGCCGTTGTCGGTCCGGTGAGAGTCAATTAGGGTTAGCCCGGCACAGTGGGCTTCATCGACCGGAACACAGTTCAAGCTAAGGGCAGGAAATGACAGATCTGCGATTCGGCGCGTTCCTCGCGCCACATCACCCGATCGGCGAGCACCCGATGCTGCAATTGCAGAGCAATCTCGAGTTCGTCGATCTTCTCGAACATCTTGGCTACGACGAGTTCTGGTGCGGCGAGCACCACTCCACCGGTTGGGAGATAATCGCGTCGCCGGAAATCTTTCTGGCCGCGGCCGCCGAGCGCACAAACCGGATCAAGCTTGGCACCGGTGTGGTTTCGTTGCCTTACCACCACCCATTTATGGTGGCTCAGCGAATGGTGCAGCTCGACTATCAGTCTCGCGGTCGCGTCATTTTCGGCTCCGGTCCCGGCGCACTGCCCTCTGACGCGCACACGATGGGCATCGACCCCATGGTCCTGCGAGACAGGCAGGACGAGGCGATGGGCGTGATCCGTCGCCTTTTCGACGGGGAGGAGCGGTTCAGCTACAAATCTGAATGGTTCACCCTCAACGATGCGAAGTTGCAGTTGAGACCGCTCCAGAAAAACATGGAGTTCGCTGTCGCTTCGATGGTCAGCCCTTCCGGAATGACGCTGGCGGGCAAGCATGAAGCCGGAGTGTTGTCGATCGGCTCGATGACCGAAGCAGGCATAAGGGCGCTTCCGATGCAGTGGAGCTTTGCAGAGGAGTCAGCGGCCAAGCACGGCAAGAACGTGGACCGGAAGAACTGGCGGATCGTCCTTAGCTGGCACATAGCCGAGACAAGAGAAAAGGCACGGGAACAGGCACGGGACGGCCTGATGCGGCACAACAACGAATACACAGTTGGGACGCTGGCGGGCGGTGAAGGTGTGATTTACAAAACCCCGGACGAGGCGGTTGACGGAGTCGCCTTCTCCGACGAGAGCACGGCGGTCATCGGAACCCCGGACGACCTCGTGGCGCGGATACGCCAGATGATGGAGCTAACCGGCGGTTTCGGCACGGTCGTCGGTTTCGTCCATGACTGGGCGAATCGGGAGGACACGTTCAGGAGCTGGGACCTCGTCGCGCGGTATGTGATCCCGGAGGTAAACGGCCTGTTGGACGACTATCGCGAGTCGAACAAGTTCGTCATCGAAAATCGAGGTACGTGGCTGCGCGCGGGTGAGGCCATCGCCAGCAAGATCCGCGACAACGAACGGGCGCTTGCGGCGGCGAAGGAGGACGAGGAAAGAGGCAGATCGGTACTCAGGAGTGGACTCAGCCTCACGCAGGGAGCCGAAGACGCCCGACACGGTAGCTGACGCAGCGACCCGCATGCCCGTTGGAGGGTATCGCACGACCTGCAGCGGGCATGCGCGTTGATGACTGACACGCGGCTGATATCAGAAGTTCGATCGTGTCGGCATCGGCTCGCTCGCCGAAGTGCCGACCACTTCCGGTGCGAAACCTCTCAGTCCGCGTCCCATCCGCTAACTTTCCACGGAGCCGCCCGACGTAACGTCGAACGCATGGGTCTGGTCACCAGGTATCCCGAGGCGCATTTCGCGGGTGTAGGCCAATTAATGTTCGGCGCTCATCCGGGTGCGGCTCACAGCGGCCGGAACGATGTGAACGCTATCCGTAAATCAACATCGAACGCCGAGAACTCAGTGAGCTGACGGACATAGGACGGAGCGAGCAACGACACGCTGTAGCGTGTTCCATCGGTGACAAACCAGTGCGTGGTTTCGAGCCATTCCTGATCGTCGTACTTGAATGTGGCCTGAAACTCGTGGCCCCTGGCCGTCTTGGAAGAGCTGACCTTCGTGCGGAAGATGTCGATACTCTCGGAAACGATCTTGTAGTCCGACCAATCGGGCGCGGGCGAGACGGTCCATTCTTCCCGGAAGAACAGCGCGTCCGGATACAAGATCGGGTCCACAGCTATCAAACTCACACGAATCGTCGCCTGGTTCGATCCGTCCCAGATATCGACCATTGATC
The DNA here is from genome assembly GCA_027623795.1 of Chloroflexota bacterium. Taxonomy (GTDB): domain Bacteria; phylum Chloroflexota; class Dehalococcoidia; order Lucifugimonadales; family Lucifugimonadaceae. The sequence goes on along the minus strand of JAQBUX010000041.1, from coordinate 2,237 downwards.
CGGTAGATTCATCCAAACGCCAACCATCTGGCACGTTGATCTGCCAACCACCGTTCGGGCTCGTGTAGATCCCGGAAGGAAATCGTGGATCAGCCGATGGCGCCGGCGCCGTAACGGTCTGACCGGATCGCAAAGAACGGTATTGATCTTCGAGATCATCGGTTGACACGGCGAACCCCGTACCGCCGACCGGACCAGGCCCGGGAACGGGGAGGACGACATAGGAGTTGATCCCGGCGATCTCCCCGGCGTCCGAGAGAAGCGGACCTCCGCTGAATCCCGGTTCGATCGCCGCGTCGACCTGGAACTCACGGCGATCAAGGTCGGCGTCGTAGATCAGGCCCGTCACGATCCCGTCAGCCAGAAGGGCCGAGTCAGACAGGTTCTCTGGCAGGTAGCCGAGGGACAAAATGTTGTCCGTCAAACGAACCGCCTCGGGATCGGCGAACGCGAGAGAAGAGAAGTCCGTCCCGCAACAGATTTGCACGACCGCAAGATCACGGAGGGCATCGAACCCCACGATCGAACCCTGCAATGTTTCGGAGCTACCGACAACGACGTTTATCGGACTGCCGTCGTCTACAACCTGGTAGTTGGTCAATACGTACGCGGTGTCGCCAGATTCGTCGACCTCGACGATGACACCGGAACCAACCCCGATGTCGGTGCTTATCCGGACTACCGCTTCTTTCACCCGCGCCAGCATTTCAGTACGTGACTCGGGAGTGGGTGTCGCTATCACGCTCGGCGAAGTGACAACGATCGAGTTTTCGATGGGGTACCCGGTCGTGGGAGATGCGGTCGGAGTCGGCAAAGGCGCTGGCGTGGCCGTGGGCAGTAGACTCGCCAGGGGGATGGCGATCGGTTCTTGCAACGGTTCTGGTGTCGGATCAGGGTCCAGACCCTGTGCTGACTTCGCAGAAATCGGTACGGCAGTCGGCGCGGAAGCTGAGGTCTCGGCGCCGGCCGACTGGGTCGCTTCGATCGCGGCCGTCACCGTTGCTTCGATGTCGACACGGCTCACTTGTGGCGAGCTCGGTGGAGCCACAACAGTGGCCGGATCGATCGGAGCGCGTACTTCGTCCGAGACGACCCCGGCTCCGGCGCAGGAAATAGCAAGGATCGCAACTATCCCGGCACCTTGCGCGACGAATTTCCGCAAATGAGTCATTTGTAACCGTTGGTCCATAGAGGCAAGTTACGCAGACCCGGTAGAACCGGCGGTGGGCTGTTGATTGCGTTCGGTGTGCATGCGACAAGGTCTGCAGGCGCATTGGACGGGGCGTGATCGCGTGGGTTGTGTGAGAGCCGGACCTTTGGCGATAGTCACCGGCGCAACGAGAGATTGAGAGTGAGACCTCTGGTCCGGCGCCTTCACGGTCAAAGGGACTTTGCCGAAGACGTGTCTGATGTAGGCTCTCTCGGCGAACTGACATTGCCGAAAGTTGAGATTGCTTAATGCGGATCGGATTGATGGTTGAGGGCCAGAACGACCTGACCTGGGAGCGGTGGATTCACATCCTCCACATGGCTGACAGGCTGGAGTTCCCTTCCCTGTTCAGGTCAGATCACTACTTCACCGGGAGGCACAAGAGTTCGCTCGATGCGTACCTCACGTTCGCCATCGCGGCGAGAGAGACGAGCAGCATCCGATTCGGCCCCCTCGTCACGCCGATCATGTTCCGCTCCCCGGTGGACGTTGGCCGGATGGCGGCACAGATCAACGCGCTCAGCAGCGGCCGCTTCCTTCTCGGACTGGGCGCCGGATGGAACGAACCCGAGCACGTCCAGTACGGCATACCTTTTCCGCCCCTGCGAGAGCGTTTCGACAGGTTGGAAGAGGGTCTCAACGTTATCAAGACGCTGTGGGGCCCGGGTCCTGCCTCATACAAGGGCGAGTACTACCGCGTAGAAGATGTGGATTGACTGCCAAAGCCGGTCTACGGGGCCGACACGCCGATACTGATCGGCGGCTCAGGCGAGACGCGAACGCTGCCGCTCGTCGCCCGCTACGCCGATGAATGGAACGCGGTCAACGTGCCGTTGGAGTTGTACCAGCCAAGGTGAATGTCATCGAAGGTCACTGCGCAGACGTCGGCCGTGATCCGGCTACGGTCCGCCGGTCACAGATGTCGATGGGGTTGATCGCGGGCGACGAAAGGTCGCTCGTGTCAAGGGCGGCGGAAAAACATACCACCCGCCGGAGTAAAAGTGGGCTACCCCGGCGGCGCTACGAG
>JAQBUX010000040.1 GCA_027623795.1 Chloroflexota bacterium | reverse complement strand
CAATGGCGGCTAATCGGTACATGCACCAGTACGGCGAGGACCGTACGCGCGAAGCGATGGCGAACATCGCCGTATCCACTCGCAAGTGGGCCAACATGAACGAGAAGGCGTTCTTCTACGAGACGCCGCTGACCTTCGAGGAGTATCACGACTCTCGTTGGATCTCCTGGCCGTTCCACCTCCCGGACTGCTGTCTCGTGACGGACGCCGGAGCGGCGATCGTTATCACCTCTGCCGAACGAGCGAAGTCCACGAAAAAAGGTGGCGTTTCGATCCTCGGCGCGGGGGAGGGCCACGACCACGCCATCCTGCACCAGATGCCGGACCTGACGCGAACATGGGGCCGGCACAGCGGACCGCAGGCGCTTGAGATGGCCGGCGTGACGCACGACGACCTGGACCTGGCGATGATCTACGACTCGTTCACTTACACGGTGATCGCGACCCTGGAGAGCCTCGGGTTCTGCGGGCCCGGTGAAGGTCCTGACTTTGTTGCGGACCAGCGCACGGCGCCAGGTGGAGACTTCCCGCTCAACACGAACGGCGGCGGGCTCTCCTACACGCATCCCGGCATGTACGGGATCTTCACCGTCGTTGAAGCCGTGCGACAGCTTCGCGGTGAGACCGGACAACGACAACTCGAAAAATGCAATCTCGCCATGGCCCACGGCACAGGCGGACTCCTTTCGTCCACCGGCACCGTCATTCTGGGAAGGGACTAACAACATTTATGGCAGACGGATACAACAAGCCGATCCCGATTCCGCAGCCTGAGTCCGACCACTACTGGGAGGGCGCAAAGGCCGGCGAGCTACGTCTTCGCAAGTGCGACGACTGCAACAAGGCGTACTTCTACCCGAGAAATATCTGCCCGGACTGCGGCAACAACAATACGTCGTGGATCGTGGCCAGCGGGAAAGCGAAGGTGCACACCTTTGCCATCGTCCACCGGCCGCCGCACCCCGGTTTCATGGACGATCTCCCGTACGTACCCGCGATCGTTGAGCTTGAAGAAGGCCCGCGGATGGCAACGCAGCTCGTGAACGTGACGCCGGAACCGGAAGCGATCTCGATAGACATGCCGGTCAAGGTAGTTTTCGAGTCGATCACCGACGAGATTTCCCTTCCGAAGTTCGAGCCGGCGTAAACGGAATCCAGCAGATCCGTATGTAGGGCGGGTGAAGTCACCCGTCCTGCATCGCATCCTCACGTCGAACCCTGGCGAATCTTAGTCACGCATCAAAGAGTGCGCCGGGAAGGACCTTTTAGATGCCGGTAATGGACAGGCTGAAGGCGATATCCGGCTCGGCCGCCATCGTCGGCGTCGCCGAGTCTGACCGTTTCGGCAGGACCCCCGACAGGGGGCCGATGGAGCTGCATGCCGAAGCCGGACGCAACGCCCTGGCGGACGCCGGAATCGACAAGAGTGAGGTCGACGGCGTCTTCACCTCCGGCGGTTACTCAACGTACGACATCGCAGAGTACATGGGCATTGCGCCGCACTTCACAGACTCGACGTCTGTCGGCGGCTCTTCCTTCGTGATTCACATCGCCCACGCCATGGCGGCAATCGAGGCCGGCTACTGCGAGGTCGCGCTGATCACGTACGGACAGACCGGTCGATCCGACCGCGCCCGCGGGGCTCTCAATCTTTACGGCGTCACGCCCGGCCTGCCGAACGCGCAGTACGAGGCCCCTTTCGGCATCATCGGCCCGCCGATCGCCTACTCGATGGCGGCCAACCGATACATGCACCAGTACGGCGAGGACCGCACACGCGAGGCGATGGCCAACGTCGCCGTCTCGACCCGCAAGTGGGCCAATATGAACGAGAAGGCCCACTTCTACGACACGCCGATGACCTTTGACGAGTACCACGACTCTCGCTGGATCTCATGGCCGTTCCACCTGCTGGACTGTTGCCTGGTGACGGACGGCGGCGCGGCTGTCGTGATCACCTCCGCGGAGAGGGCGAAGTCCACCAGGAAGGGAGGGGTTGCGATCCTTGGCGCAGCCGAAGGCCACGACCACGCAATCCTGCACCAGATGCCTGACCTGACCCGCACATGGGGCCGGAACACCGGGCCTCAGGCGCTTGAGATGGCGGGCGTCACGCACTCCGACCTCGACATGGCGATGATCTACGACTCGTTCACCTACACCGTGCTTGTCACGCTGGAAAGCCTCGGGTTCTGCGGACCGGGCGAAAGCCCTGACTTTGTCGCTAACCAGCGCACGGCGCCGGGCGGTGACTTCGCGCTCAACACGAATGGTGGCGGATTGTCTTACGCGCACCCCGGCTCCTACGGAATCTTCACCGTTCTCGAGGCCGTGCGCCAGCTTCGTGGTGAGACGGGAGAGCGTCAACTCGACGACTGCAAACTCGCGATGGCCCACGGCACGGGTGGACTCCTTTCGTCCACCGGCACCGTTGTCCTCGGAAGGGAGTAGGAGAACCAATGGCAGACGGGTATAACAAGCCCATTCCGATTCCGCAGCCGGAGTCCGACTACTACTGGGAGGGCGCAAAAGCCGGCGAGTTACGTCTTCGTCATTGCGACGACTGCAACCAGGCGTACTTCTACCCGAGGAACATCTGCCCGGAGTGCGGCAACAACAATACATCGTGGATCGTGGCCAGCGGCAAGGCGAAGGTGCACACCTTCGCCATCGTCCACCGACCGCCCCACCCGGGCTTCATGGACGACCTCCCATACGTACCGGCGATCGTTGAACTCGAAGAAGGCCCGCGGATGGCGACGCAGCTCATAAATGTGACGCCGGAACCGGAAGCGATCTCGATAGACATGCAGGTCAAAGTAGTTTTCGAGTCGATCACCGACGAGATCTCACTGCCGAAGTTTGAACCGGCGTGAACGGAAACCAACCGATCGTTTGAATCTCCCGGAGGAACCCGGGCGGACCCCGATTAAGCGTCGAAGAACGCGTCAGGAAGGACCTGTTAGATGCCAGTAATGGACAAGTTGAAGGCGATCTCCGGCAAGGCTGCCATCGTGGGCGTCGCCGAATCGGACGAGATCGGCAGGGTTCCGGGCAAAGGCCCGATGGAGCTGCACGCGGAGGCCGGGCGAAACGCACTGGCGGACGCGGGGATCGACAAGAGCGAGGTCGACGGCGTTTTCACGGCCGGATACTCGACCTACGACATCGCAGAGTACATGGGCATCCAGCCCCACTTTACCGACTCCACCTCGGTCGGCGGATCCTCCTTCGTGATCCACATCGCCCATGCGATGGCCGCGATCGAAGCGGGATATTGCGAAGTGGCGCTGATCACGCACGGAGAGTCCGGTCGGTCAAACCGGGCGCGCGCCGCAGGCAACCCCGGGCTGCCGGGCGCGCAGTACGAGATGCCATACGGCATCATGGGCGCGCCGATCGGCTACTCGATGGCCTGCAACCGCTACATGCACCAGTACGGCGAAGACCGGACCCGGGAGGCGATGGCCAACATCGCGGTCTCGACCCGTAAGTGGGCGAACCTGAACCCGAAGGCCTTCTTCAATGACGTCCCGATGTCGTTTGACGAGTACCACGACTCGCGCTGGGTGTCGTGGCCGTTCCACCTCCCCGACTGCTGCCTCGTGACCGACGCCGGCGCTGCGATCGTGATCACATCAGCCGAACGGGCGAAATCGACAAAAAAAGGCGCAGTACGCGTCCTCGGCGCGGCCGAGGGCCACGATCACGGCATCCTGCACCAGATGCCTGACCTTACCCGGACATGGGGGCGGCACACCGGGCCACAGGCGCTTGAGATGGCGGGCGTCACGCACTCCGACCTCGACCTGGCGATGATCTACGACTCGTTTACCTACACCGTGCTCGCCACGCTCGAAAGCCTCGGTTTCTGCGAGCCTGGCGAGGGGGCAGACCTGGTGGCGAACCAGCGCACGGCGCCGGGCGGAGACTTTCCGCTCAACACCAGCGGTGGCGGACTCTCCTATACCCATCCCGGGATGTACGGCATATTCACCGTCGTCGAGGCGGTCCGCCAACTACGCGGCGAGACGGGTGAGCGCCAGCTCGACGACTGTAAACTCGCGATGGCCCACGGAACGGGCGGAACCCTGTCCTCGACCGGGACGGTGATCCTGGCCAGGGACTGAGCGGCAAAGGGCGGGCCGCTCGGGAACGACAAGGACGTGGTCGCGCCGGAGCGCCCGCCGTCTGCCGCGACACATACGACCAGCGATGTCCGGGCCTCGGGTTCGAATACAATTGCTGTTTGCTCGCGCGCCTCTGAAGCCGTCGCGGCGTCAGTTTCGTCACAGGACACCAGAATGAGTAGCGTTCGCCATTTCCTGTCTGTCACCGATCTCGCACCCCACGAAGTGCGAGAGGTGATCGCTCGCGGCCGAGCGCTGAAGGCGGGAGAACGATCACAGGCGCTCGCCGGCAAGTCCATCGCCATCCTGTTTGAAAAGCCCTCCCTGCGAACGAAGCTGAGCTTCGAGGTGGGCATCAACCGCCTGGGCGGCCACCCGATCTACTTTTCGGAGGACGAGATAGGCCTCGGCATTCGGGAGCCCGTCCAGGATGTGGCGCGCGTGATGTCGCGGATGGCGGATGCGGTGATCATTCGGACCTTCTCCCACGCGCTTATCGAAGAGTTCGCATCGGCAGCGACCATCCCCGTCGTCAACGCCCTTACCGATGGAGAGCACCCCTGCCAAACGCTTGCCGACCTTCAGACGATTGAAGAATGCCGGGGGTCTCTGAATGACGTCAAGGTCGCCTACATCGGCGACGGCAACAACGTCGCGGCGAGCCTTGCGCTCGGCCTTGCGTCCACCGGAGGACGACTGACGATCGCCTCACCACCGGGCTACGAACTGCCGGAGGAGATCTCAGCAGACGCAGGAGAGATCAACGCGAAAAGCGGTGGGAGCCTGAAACAGATCGTAGACCCGATCGAAGCGGTTCGCGATGCCGACATCGTGTACACGGACGTGTGGACGAGCATGGGACAGGAAGCCGAGCGGCAGGTCCGGCTGGCGGCGTTCGAGGGCTACCAGGTGAACCCCGAGCTGCTCGACCATGCGCCCGACGGCGTTCGATTCATGCACGACCTCCCTGCCCACCCGGGCGAAGAAATATCGGACGGCATGTTGACCGATCCCCGGTCGATCGTGTTCGACCAGGCCGAGAACCGACTCCACGCACAGGCAGGGCTGATGCACTTCCTGTTCTCCGGAGCCTGATACCCATGGCAATCCCGGTCATTGCGATCGTCGGCAGGCCGAACGTCGGCAAGTCGACGCTGTTCAACCGGCTCGCCGGAAGTCGAATCGCGGTAGTCAGCGACATCGCCGGGACGACGCGTGACCGCGTATCTGCCGACTCTGAATGGGCAGACCAGCGATTTATTCTCGTGGACACCGCTGGCATTGATGGCAACAGCGAAGACATCTTCTGGCCGGACATGCAATCTCAGGTGTTGAAGGCGCTTGACGACGCGGACGCGCTGATCTTTGTGGCGGACGCCAGCCTGGGACTGACTCCCGCCGACCGGGACGCCGCCAACCTCATTCGCCGCTATCACAAGCCTGTGATCCTGGCGATGAACAAGGCTGACAACGTTGAGCGCGAGCAGTCTGCGATCGAGGGCTACGAGCTGGACCTCGGTGATCCGATCCCGATCAGCGCTTATCACAACATGGGGATCAGCGACTTAATGAACGCCGTGTTGGACGCGGCGCCGTCCGAACCGGAGGATGAAGTCGGCGGCCAGGTGCGAATCGCGATCGTGGGACGCCCAAACGTCGGCAAGTCCGCGCTGCTGAACGCGTTGACCGGCGAGGACCGGGCGCTCGTGAGTAGTATCCCGGGCACGACAAGGGACCCGGTCGACAGCCACTACCTGTACGTCGACGGCGAAACCGAAAAAGACCTCGTATTCATCGACACCGCCGGGCTGAGACGCCGTGGCAAGACCGAGCAGGGGATCGAAAAATATAGCGCCCTGCGCACGATCCAGGCGATCGAACGTTCCCACATGACCTTGATCGTGTTGGACGCAACCGAATTTGTTACGGCGCAGGATCTGCACGTCGGGGGATTCGCGTCGGACGCGTCACGCGGCATGGTTGTCGTGGTCAACAAGTGGGACCTTGCGCCGGAACTAAAGCTAACCCGGGAAGAAGCCGATGAGCAGATCAGAGATCGGTTCAAGTTCCTGCCGGACTCTCCGATCGTGTTCACATCGGCTTTGACGGGTCGTGGGCTCAACTCCCTGCTGAAGGCCGCGGTAGCGACCTACGGCGAGTGGTCCAAGGAAGTGCCGACCGGCGAGTTGACCCGTGTGGTGATCGACGCTCTGGCCACACATCCGCCGCCGCGCGCAGGGTATCGCCGGGTCCGCCTGCGCAAAGTTGCCCAGACCCGGATGGGCCCTCCCACGTTCACTTTTCACATGGCGAACCCGGAATTAATACACTTCTCCTACAGGCGTTATCTCGACAACCGATTGCGTGCCGCATTTGGATTTGCCGGCAGCCCGCTTCGGTTGCGTTTTGTAGGGGGGGCTTAATGGAACCCGTGCTGTTCGCGGGGTCCCTGATAGTCGCGTACCTGCTCGGTGCGCTTCCGACCGGCCTGATTGTGGTCAGGGCGGTTCGCGGAGTGGACATCCGCCGATACGGGAGCGGGAGTAGCGGGTCTACGAACGTATACCGGACGCTCGGCCGTACGCCCGCGGCTGCTGTCGTGGCCCTCGACGTCGCCAAGGGCGCTGTGGCGGTCGCGCTCGCCTGGGCTGTCACGGGCGGGAGTGAATATGCGCAGGCCATCGCCGGCGTAGCCGTCGTCGCCGGACATAGTTGGCCGGTGTTCTCCGGATTCAAAGGCGGCCGCGGCGTTATGACCGGATGGGGCGCAATGATCGTGCTTTCCCCGATCGCCGCTGGCGTGACGGCCATCGGCTGGGTCGTCGTCACGGTGACCCGATACGTGTCGATCGGTTCGCTGTTCGGCACAACCGTGGGCGCGATCGCCATCATCGTCCTCGGCATACTCGGGCACGCGCCCATGGAGTTCATCATCTTCGCCGTCCTTGGCGCGGTCATGATCTTCGTCCGGCATTTCGATAACATCAGCCGTTTGTTATCTGGAGCCGAGAAGCCGGTGACAGAACCCGGCCGGCCGACACGCGCCCGGACGCGCCACAGTTAAGGTTGGCATATGGCTCGAGTGGGCATCGTCGGCACCACCAGCTGGGGAACGACCCTCGCAATCTTGTTGGGGCGCGCAGGTCACGAGGTCGTGCTGTGGGCGCGTACGGAAGAAGACGCGTACCGGCTACAAGGGTCGCGCAGGAACGATCGTTTCCTGCCCGGGATCGAATTCCCCGATGGGATGACGATCGCCGCATCACCAGACGATGCCTTTAAGCAGGCGGACCTGGTGCTGTTTGCTGTGCCGTCGTCCACGGTCGCCAGTAACGCGAGCCTGATTACGGGCTCTGTGCCCGGACCCGCCATCGTTATCAGCGCGACCAAGGGGATCGACGTGTCCACCGGCAGAAGGATGTCGGAACTCATCGGCGACGCGTTGGGTCGGGAGAACGTCGGAGCGCTTTCCGGGCCAAACCTCGCGATGGAGATCGCCGAGGGCAAACCTGCGTCAGCGACTGTCGCCCATGTCGACGAAGCGGCGGCGATGGCGGCGCAAGAGATCCTGAACTCAACTGTGTTTCGCGTTTACACGAGCTCGGACCTGTTGGGGGTCGAACTCGGGGGGGCGCTGAAAAATATCATCGCTATCGGGGCGGGATTTATCGATGGGCGGGATCTCGGCAACAACAGCAAGGCGGCATTCGTTACGCGCGGTCTTGTGGAGATCACGAGGCTCGGAGTGGCGATGGGCGCCCGTGCGGAAACGTTCGCCGGCCTTTCCGGGATGGGGGACTTGATCGCGACCTGCTATAGCGGTCTTTCGCGCAACAGGTATGTTGGCCAAGAGTTGGCGAAGGGCAGATCGGCGGCGGAGATCGTCGCCGGAATGGACCAGGTGGCGGAAGGTGTGACGACGACGCCCGCCGCAGTCAAGGTGGCCGACGGCCTTGGCGTTGACATGCCTATCGCACGGGTTACCGCCCATGTACTGGCGGGAGATTTGGATCCCCAGGCCGCACTTGAAGGGCTGATGTCCCGCACTCCTGTACCGGAAACGGGACCAGTGGACTAGCCGGGTGATCTAACTTCTCGCGGTCCCCAGCTCGTCGAGCTCGTACAAGATCGCGCTTAGGGTAGCGATCGCCGCAGTCTCGGCGCGGAGTATTCGGGTTCCCAGCGTCACGATCCACGCGCCGCGCCCGCGAAGCAGGTCGATTTCCGATTCCGTCAGCCCGCCTTTGGGGCCAATGAGGACTCGAAATGCGCCAGCAGCCCGCGTAACAGGAGCGCTCAGAACGTCGCGCAGGCTCACAGAGAGTTCACCTTCCCACGGGACTATCAAACACGCATCGGATGGTTCTTCAAAGGCGACGTCCAGGTCGATCGGCGCCGTTACCTCTGGGACGAATACCCGCCCGGACTGCTCCGACGCTTCCTGAACGATCCTCGCCCATCGCCTCTGTCGGCTGTCCGAGGCGCCGACCGATCCGGCCCCACGCACCCTTTCGGTCAGCAGAGGCACGAACCGGGTGACGCCAAGTTCGGCGCCCTTTTGGAGAACAAGCTCGAACGCGGCCGTATCGATTATCGACTGGTAAAGCGTTATCTCGACCCGTGACTCGGTGCCGGGGCGCGTCACATCTACAACGTGGCCCGTGGCCGAACGCGCCGAAACATCGTCGAGCTCAATCGTCCACTGGACACCGGTTCCGTCGAATACACCGATCTCTTCACCCGTCCGCATCCGGAGGACGCGCGAAATCTGACGAGCGACATCCCGCGGAAGCTCGAGGGGACCGTCGGCCGGGACCCCGGCCGGGACGTAAAACCGATGCATCCTGAGTTATCCAGGGCGGAGGGCCGCTGTAAATGCCGCCCAATCGCCTGAGATGGTGACGTCTGTGATACCAGCGCCCGCCTCTACAAACGCCGCCTCGACCTCCGACCTCCGCTCCGCCAGCAGGCCCGATCCCACAAACACCCCCGTGGGGGCAAGGGTCGCCAGAACGTGTGGCGCGAGCGCGATCAATACGTTTGCAGAGATGTTGGCGACCACCACGTCGAACGTCCCATCGGTCGAGACAGCATCGGGCAGCGTGCCCTGTTGGACGCGGGCCTTCCCTGACAGCTTGTTTATGGCCAGGTTCTCGAGCGACGCCTTCACGGCATCGGCTTCGATATCGATCGCGGTGACAGACCCGGCGCCGAGTTTGAGCGACGTAAGTGACAGGATTCCAGAGCCGCATCCAAGATCCAGCACAGCGCACCCCGGAGTGACCGACTTCTCAAGGTAGAGCATGCACATCCGCGTAGTGGGGTGATGTCCGGTGCCGAACGCCAGACCCGGGTCCAGCTGAATCACGATGTCGTCCGGCGTCCTGTCCCAACTGGAGCCTCCGGGGGCGATGACGAGCCGTTTGCCGACACGTACCGGCTCAAACTCCTGGAGTTCCCATTCCCGGTCCTGCAGCACCCTTTCACGCAGCGGGGGGATGGGGAACAGGTGCGATATCAACCGGATTCCTAGATCGATATTGGCGCGCCGACTGTCGGTAGTGTCGTCAATCGGAAGGTATGCCCGCACTGTGACGGGAGCGTCAAGAGGCGGCCCTTCTCCCTCGTCGGGGTTGTAGCCTCCGGCCTCCTCGACCACGACACCGCCCTCACCGTATCGCGCGAACAGGTGGGAGAGCGGCTCGGCGTACTCTCCGGGCGCCTCGGTGCTGAGTTCCAGCCACTGTGAAGGCATCGAGAGTCTATCCGTGCCTCGCCGGTCGCCTGGCGGCCTTCAATCGCCGTCGCCGCTGATGAAGTCCTTCATCTTGCCGATCCAGCCCTCTGCACGATCACCGGTCGAAACATCGTCGCCCATGGTCAAGGCGAGCTCTTCCAGGAGCTCTCTCTGCCGATCGTCCAACTTACGGGGAATCGCGACGTTGACGATCACGATCTGGTCACCTCGCCGGCCCGACGAGCCGAGATGTGGCACGCCGAGATCGCGCATCCGGAACGCCTGACCGGATTGTGTTCCGGCAGGGATCTTCAACTCCCTCGGCCCCTCAACGGTCGGTACCTCGACATCCGCCCCGAGCGCGGCCCTCGCGACGTTCAGGTCGAGTGTTATGAGAACGTCGTCGGCGTCTCTTTCGAACAACTCATGGGGCTCGACTTCTATGTGAATATAAAGGTCGCCGGCGGGAGCGCCCGGGTCTCCCGGTTCGCCTTCCGATCGAAGTCGGATACGGCTGCCCGTGTCCACGCCGGCCGGTACGTTCACGGATATCTTGCGCCGTCTGCGCTCACGGCCTGCGCCCTTACACTTCGTACAAGGCGTCGAGACGGTCGTTCCTTCACCCCGGCATGTCGAGCACGCTGTTACCTGCGCGAACTGGCCAAAAACGCTCCGTTGGACGCGGCGTACCTGACCGGAGCCGTTGCAGGTGGCGCACCGAGAGGCGGAGGTGCCGGGTTCCGCCCTGCTGCCTGAACACCGCTCGCAAGGCTCGACGCGGTTGATATCGAACTCCTTCTCGGCGCCGAATACGGCCTCCATGAAAGAGATCTCGGTGCGGTACTCCAGATCCCGACCACGCGCCGGCCCCTGGCTACGAGAACCACCGCCGAAGAACGACTCAAAGATGTCGCCGAATCCGCCGAAACCCTCGAAGCCTTCAAAGCCACGACCGTTTGCGCCGTTCGCGCCGGCGTGACCGAAACGGTCGTACGAGGCTCGCCGATCGGGGTCGCTCAGGACCTGATACGCCTCGTTGATCTCTATGAAGCGGTCGGAGGCCTCGGGGTCTCTGTTCCGGTCCGGGTGGAACTGGAATGCGAGTTTGCGGTAGGCCTTTTTTAAGTCCTCCGGCGTCGCGTTACGGGCGACGCCAAGGGTCTCATAGAAATCGGTCTTGGTGGTCATTGATGATTCAGATAAACCCGTCGAGCGGCTTTGGACGCGCTAATACGTCATTCATTATACGAACGTGGAACTTGTGCCGGCGACGCCGTTTGCCCGATACCGGCTAGGTGTGGGCCGTCGTCGACTCGCCTGACCCGGGATGGCCGAAGTAGGCGTCTGTGACGAGAGAACTGAGCAACGCCGCCGCCGCCTCAACAACCGGCACAGCGCGCCTGTAAGCAAGCCGCGTGGGGCCGATAAGACCCACAACCCCCGAAGCCTCCGACGGCACTCCGTACCGGGCGACAACAACGCTACACCGGTCAAACTCAGAACGCGAAATCTCTGAGCCGATGAAAACGGCCGCGCTTCCGTCGTCCGGAGCTCCAGACGTAACCTCGGTCAGTGCGTTGTCGCTGTCCAATACCTCGGTCAGACCGACGCCGTAGTCGTCGTACGAGAGTTCTGGGGCGCCGATTAGACGCCCCAGACCCTCGATGTTGTAACCGGACACCTTCTGATGATCGCGCTCCCGAAGAGCACTGACAGCTGACTCAATGATGATCGACTCAAGACCAGGTCCGACATTGCCCGATCCAACACGTATCGCGATCTCCTCTGCAGTCCGGCCGTTGACGGCTTCGTACACCCGGTTGCGAACGCGTTCGAGTTCGTCCGGTGTTGTAGGCGACTCCAACGGGATTAACTGCTTGAGTACCGTCGTCTCGTGGAGAATCAGTACCAACATGACGGTCAAATCCTGTACCGACAGCAGGTTGAGCTGCCTGACCCGGGAGGCGTCCGCCCTGGGAGCCGATGCGAATGCCAGAGTCTTGAGCAGGCCGGCCACAATGGAGGCCGCTGCATCCGCCCACTCTTCCATATCTCGCCGTCTACGCACGAGGGCGGCCCGGATGGCCGCGAAATCCTCAGCGTCCGGCTCCATCCTACCGGCCCCCAGACCCTCTACAAAGTGCCGGTAACCTTTGTCAGCGGGAATGCCGCCCGCAGAGCTATGGGGGCGCTTGATGAAGCCTTCGTCCTCAAGGCTGACCATCTCGTTGCGCACTGTCGCAGGGCTGACCCCTATCTCGCGGTCCGAGGCGACTACCGAGGACGCGACCGGCTCACCCGTCGCAATGTATCCGTCGACGATAAGCCTGAGTATGCTTCCCCGGCGCGGGCTGAGGGTAGCCATTCGCGGTCCCCACGACGATCTCGTCTAACGGAGGCAGACGGTCCGCAAAACGCGTCCGCTGTTCCGGCGAACGTAGCACGGCCCCTGAGGGGTGTCAATACGATTGGATTACGTTGACCGCGGGATGGGGAGCGCGTACAGTTGAACACCGCCCGCCGGGCCACATAACTCGGTCTCTTAATACCGTAAATCCGGCCCACATCTAGCCTCGATTTGTATGCGCCGCGCGCCTTTGGATGTACCTAATGGAAATTCGCTGGTTGGCCGACCGGTCTTTCATCATCAGCACAGCGACCGGGACACTTGTCACGGATCCCTTGGCCGGATCGAGCCCCGGTTCCGAACTCGATCCCGGCTCCGTTGTGGCTACGGCCAGCCATGCCGCCGCAACCCGGGGTATCGATGAGTGGCGTGAAAAGACGCATGTCATCGACGGACCCGGAGAGTACGAGATCTCCGGGCTTGGCGTACGCGGTATCGCAACCTCCATGGCGGACGTAAATGATCCCCGTGCGCTCAACACCGTGTTCATACTCGACGCCGAACTGATCTCCGTCTGCCACCTCGGCGCGCTCGCGGCGCCTCTCACGACCCAGGCGGCCCAATTGATCGGCCATGTCGACGTTTTGATCACGCCTGCCGGAGGTATGGATCAGGCCATCTCCGCCGACCAGGCGGCTGCAGTGACCCGAGTGTTGGAGCCGCGGTTAATCATCCCGATACATCCGGGAGTCCTGCCGGGTGATCCTGTGTACACCTCACTGGCGGCTTACGTCGCGGAGGTCGGTTTGCCGATGCCCGAGCCGGTGTCACGTATCACCGTCACGCGCAGCAATATCGGGGAAGTGCAGCGACTGGTCGTGTTGCGGCCCCTCGGCGCGGAGTCTTACTGAACAGGCTTCTTCCCCGGAAGCCCCGTCCAGTAGCAAGACACACACCGAGTCCCTCCGGGCTCAGACAAACCGCTGTGACTCGGTCTTTTACACGACCCTACCGCGCACAATCGTCCTGAACAGCACCCGCCCGGCACGTCAGCGCCTGCCGGTTCGGGCCTCGCCCATCTCGTCTAGCCGCTAGTAGTCGGTCGCACTCGCAGCGGTCCGCCGCCGGATGCCGACCCAGAGCGCCAACGCAAGTGGGGCCAACAGTATCCCGATCTGGCCCACGGAGGCCGGTCCACCCGGGTTCGCAGAGCATAGGCCACCGCCTTCGTCTCCACCCGATACCGGGGTCGCCGTCGTCTCGACCTGAGGCGTGGCGGTCGGCGGAAACGGTGTTGGGGTGGCGGTCGCAGTCGGCGCCGGCGTGTTCGTAGGAACAGGTGTCGGCGTTCGCGTAGGTTGCGGCGTCGCCGTTGGAGCCGGTGTCGCCGTCGGCTGTGGCACCGATGTCGCAGTCGGCACCGGAGTTGGCACAGGGGTCGGTTCCGGGAGTGACGAGAAGGTCAAAATGATATTCGCCAGGATCTCGCCGGGCTGATAAGGCACCGTCTGCGTCGACCGGATGCCCCCCAGGAAGAACTCCACGGCCGTGCCAGTCAGAGAGATGTCTTGCGGGTCAACAATGATCGAAAAATCGTCGCCCGATATGCTCCCACCCGTCACTTCGTAAGACGATCCGATACGTACCGTTAGCGAGGACAAGTCAGGGGGCAGCGCGCCTCCTGCCGAGATAAACCCGGAGTAACGGGCCGGCAGACTGGGTACCGCAGTCGGTACCAGCGGCGCGGACGCGAAGACGACATTAAACACGCGGGACTGCGGGCACGGCTCTGCTCCGCAATTCGGAATGAAATAAGTATCGCGGGTCGTGGCAACGATCTGGTTTTCCAGGACGAACTCGATCTCGCTGCCGTCAACGTTTTCTACCGGGCCGAGTTGCAGCGCGATGTAACGACCGTTCTCCGTAGTCACAACAGGTGATACATGTGACGTGCCAACGATTCGGGCGCGAATCTCAAGACCGTCAGCCGCGGGCTGTCCGGCAACGGTCACGGAGCCCTGATACAGAGTGAAACCCAGACTCGGAAATCCCTGCGCACGTGTAGACGTAGAGCCGGCCCCCACTACGCCGGCGAACAAGACCGCCAACAACAGGGCGGTAACGACTCTCCGCTTCATGATTCCTCCTGGACCCTTTGCGCACGTCATGAGACATACGTTAACGCACATTGCCGGACAAACACACACCCCCCTCCCCACGAAGGGGAGGGGGGTGTGCTTGATTCCCGGTTAGGGGTTTCGGGTTACGGGACGATCACGTCCGCACCGGTGGCGAATGCCCAGTAGGCGTCACCAACGAGCACGTTCGTGGCCTTGGCCAACTGCGTCCAGACCTTACTGGTCTCGTTCCAGTCGTAAACCTGGGTGACCTTGGCCGGGAAGTAGTCCGCTCGGGTCTGTCCGATGCTGCTGGTTGGCTGCCGAAGCTTGCCATTAGAGTCACCGGTCACGTCCGTCACACCCGCCAGGTTCCAGCCGGTAGCGACCGGAATCGACGGCGGGATCGACGATGCGCTGAGCGACGGGATCGGGACCACAAGGGCCGAGACCGCGTCCGCTACAACGATGTAGCCAATTCCGCTCTGAACGCTTGAGAGCGTACCTGACAGCTCACCGCTCTCAGAGTCACGTACTGCGCTGGAGAAAGTACCAGTCGCCGTGTTGTACGAGGACACCGAGACGATACCGGCCGGCGAGAACACCGCATTGATGCTCGTGTCGGACGGAGTCAGCGGGAACGACATCAGAGTCGTACCCGGCAGCAATGTCAGTTTGAACTCGGAGCGCTTGATCACCTTGAAGGTACCGTTCAGGCCCGTCGCCGTGTTACCGGCGGTGTCCGTCACTGTACCCGTGGCTTTGTAGGTGCCAAGTTCCAGAGCCGAAGTGGCCCGGATGAACACCTTGTTGTCGCTTGTTCCGAGTTCGGTCGTGACGTTCGGCAGAATGGCCAAGGACGCCAGTCCAAACTCCGCCTTCGTAACCGTAACGACCTCACCGAAGTCCCAGCGGACGAACGGACTGTTG